>JBFGDW010000011.1:0-25111 GCA_041580435.1 Candidatus Polarisedimenticolia bacterium
CCCCAGACCGCCGCCGGCGCCGTGCTGGGGACCGTGGGGTACATGTCCCCGGAGCAGGCGGCCGGTCGGCCCGCCGGCGCCCCCTCCGACGTCTTCTCCCTGGGCGTCGTCCTCTACGAGCTGCTCACCGGGCGGCGAGCCTTCCAGGAGGAGTCGGACATCTCCACCCTGGCCGCCATCCTGCACAAGGACCCGCCGCCGCCCCGGGAGAGCCGTGCTGATCTTCCCGCCGATCTGGGCGCGCTAATCCAGGCCTGCCTGGAGAAGGACCCGGCCCGGCGCCCGGCCTCGGCGGTGGAGCTGGAGGCGCGGCTCAAGGCGGCCCTGCCGGGGCTGGAGGGCGGCGGGGGCGGCCTGCGGCGCGCAGGCCTCCTCACCGTGGCCGCAGTGGTGCTGCTGGCGGTGGCGGGGGCCGGCGGGCTGATCTGGTTCCTGCGGGCCGGCGCCGAGGGCCGGCGAGTGCGCCTGGAGATCCTGCCCCGGGTGCAGCAGCTCATCGAGGAGCGCGACCACGTGGCCGCCTTCCTGCTGGCGCGGGAGGCGCAGGAGGCGCTGCCGGATGACCCTCTGGTCCAGAAGCTCCTGAGGGATTGCACCACGTCCGCCACCCTGACCAGCGAGCCGCCAGGCGCCCGGGTCCAGGTCCAGGCCTACGCGGCACCCGAGGCGGAGTGGCTCGACCTGGGCCCGACGCCCATCCAGGGGATCCGGGTACCTGAAGGCCACCTCCGCATAAGGCTGACGCTGCCAGAACACGAGCCCTGGGTCGCCGGACGGAACTTCCGCTTCGGCCCCATCCACGTGCAGCTCACGTCCGAGGGCGGGGAGCGGGCCGGCATGGTGCGCGTGGAGGCCGGCGACGTGCACAGCGGCGGAGTGCGCATCGATCTGGACCCGTTCTGGATCGACCGTCTGGAGGTGACCAACCGCGAGTACCAGCGCTTCGTGGACGCCGGCGGCTACCGGAGCAGGGACCACTGGCGGTTCCCGGTGCGCAAGGACGGCCGGGAGCTGGCCTGGGAGGAGGCCATGGATCTGTTCCGGGACACCACCGGCCGGCCTGGCCCCGCCGGCTGGGAGCTGGGACGCTTCCCCGAGGGAAAGGGGGACCTCCCGGTCACAGGGGTGTGCTGGTACGAGGCCGCCGCCTACGCCGCCTTCGCCGGCAAGGAGCTGCCCACGGTCCACCACTGGCGCCACGCAGCGGGCCTTGAGGGGTTCTTCGCCGACATCCTCCAGTTCAGCCACTTCGGCGGCTCCGGCCCCCGCCCGGCGGCCATGGGTGATGGGGTGAGCCTCCACGGGACCCTGAACATGGCCGGGAACGTGAGCGAGTGGTGCTTCAACCAGACCGGCCACGAGCGCTACCTGGTGGGGGGGTCGTGGCTGGACCCGCCCTACGTCTTCCACGATCCGCTGGCCCGGGACCCGCTGACCCGGGAGTCCGACGGCGGCTTCCGCTGCGCCGTCTATGACGCGCCGGTGGCGGCCCAGGTCACCGCGCCGGTGGACGGGCTCATCCACGACTTCACAGGCGTCGAGCCGGCCGGCGACCAGGTGTTCCAGGCCTTCCTGAGCCTGTACCGCTTCGACCCCTCGCCTCTCAACGCCCGGGTCGAGAGCCGCGACGACTCATCTCCCTACTGGCGCCACGAGGTGGCGAGCCTGGATGCTGCCTACCCGGGCGAGCGGGTCCAGGTGCACCTGTTCCTGCCCCGGGATGCACCCCCTCCCTGGCAGACGGTGGTCTTCGCGCCGGGCTCCGAATCCCTGCGCCTGACCTCCTCGGCCGAGATCGCCACCAGCGGCATGAGCTTCGTGGACTTTCTGCCCCGGGCCGGCCGGGCCCTGGTCCATCCCATCTTCAAGGAGACCTTCGACCGCAACACACCGGCCGATCCGCGCAGCGGGCCCCAGAGCGTCCGTGACCTGGTGGTGGCCTGGTCCAAGGACCTGCAGCGCACCCTGGACTACCTGGAGACCCGCGAGGACATCGACAGCTCCAGGCTGGCCTTCTCCGGCCTCAGCTTCGGCGCCGAGTTCGGGCCCATCTACCTGGTGGTGGAGCCGCGCTTCAGGACCGCCGTGCTGCTGGGCGGCGGCTTCGACGACGATCACATGCTGGAGGAGCCACCCGAGATCCAGCCGTGGCACTTCGCGCCCCGCGTCCGGATCCCGGTCCTGATGCTGAACGGGCTCAACGATTTCCTCTTCCCGCTGGAGACGGCCCAGAAGCCGTTCTTCGACCTGCTGGGCACGCCGGCCGCGGACAAGCGCCACGTGGTGAGCCCGGGGGGCCACGCTCCCGACAAGAAGGTGGTGATCCGGGAGACCCTGGACTGGCTGGACCGGTACCTGGGTCCGGTGACGCCAGGGGCGCCTCCAGCGCGCCAGTCGGCATCCGGCTCCTAGCGGGCCATCGGTCGGCAGCTCCCGGCCACGGGGCGCAGCTCCACGGCGCCGGCCAGCGTGGCCGGTGTGACCCATCCGTGTTACCTTGAGCCCGCTTCACCAGGGGAGATGCCATGGGCCTTCAGGCGGGATCGATGGTCGCCCACTACCGGGTGGCCGGCAAGATCGGCGAGGGGGGGATGGGCGAGGTCTGGCGCGCCGAGGACACGCGCCTCAACCGCGAGATCGCCCTCAAGGTGCTGCCCGACGCCTTCGCCGCCGACGCCGACCGGATGGCCCGCTTTCGCCGTGAGGCCCAGCTCCTCGCCTCGCTGAACCACCCCGGCATCGGCGCCATCTACGGCCTGGAGGAGTCCGGCGACACCCGCTGCCTGGTGCTGGAGCTCATCGAGGGCAAGACCCTGGCAGAGCGGCTCGAGGAGGGCCCGCTCCCCCTGAAGCAGGCCCTGGACGCGGCCCTGCAGATCGCCGAGGCGCTGGAGGCCGCCCACGACCGCGGCATCATCCACCGGGACCTGAAGCCGGCCAACATCAAGCTGACCCCCGCCGGCAAGGTCAAGGTCCTGGACTTCGGCCTGGCCAAGGCGCTGTCGGGGGAGCCGGGCTCGCCGGACGTGTCCCTCTCCCCCACCCTCACCCACGCGGCCACCCAGCAGGGGATGATCCTGGGCACGGCCGCCTACATGAGCCCCGAGCAGGCCAAGGGGGAGGAGGTGGACCGGCGCGCCGACATCTGGGCCTTCGGCGTGATCCTCCACGAGATGCTGGCCGGCGGCCGCCTGTTCTCCCAGAACAGCGTCTCCGAGACGCTGGCGGCGGTGCTCATGAAAGAGCCGGACATGGGGGCGCTGCCCGCGGGCACACCGGGGAGCATCCGCCGCCTCCTGGCGCGCTGCCTCCACAAGGACCCGCGCCGGCGCCTGCAGGCCATGGGCGAGGCGCGCATCGCCATCACCACCTATCTGGAAGACCCCTCGGCGGCCGCTGACGCCACGACGGGATCCGTCCAGGCGGCGGCCGCGGCCGCCGCCCCGGCCACCGCCGGGTGGCTGCCGTGGATGGTGGCGGCGGCGCTGGCAGTGGTCCTGTCGGGGGCGCTCTGGTGGCTCTGGCCCGCGGGGCATGGCGAGCCCGCCACGCCCATCCGCCTCAAGGCCGAGGTGGGCCCGGGCCTGGTCCTGGACGACGGGCCCGGCGCTCCCATGGCCCTCTCCCCCGACGGCACGCTGGCGGTCTACGCCGCCAGGGACGGCTCCCAGACACGCCTGCATCTCCGGCGCATGGATCAGCTGGAGGCCACACCCATGACCGGCACCGAGGGGGCCAGGTCCCCCTTCTTCTCGCCCGACGGCAAGTGGATCGGCTTCTTCACCAACCGCCAGCTCAAGAAGGTCTCCATCGCCGGTGGGGCCCCCCTGACGCTGGCCGAGACCGGCACCAACCGCGGCGGCACCTGGTCGACCGACGGCGTCATCGTCTTCGCGCCGGACATCACCAGCGGCCTGTCCAGAATCGCCGACACCGGCGGCACGCCCGAGCCCATCACTGAGCGTGGCAATGAGGAGCGGTCCCACCGCTGGCCCTGGTTTCTCCCCGGCGGCAAGCACGTTCTGTTCATCGTCCAGGCCACCGGCGAGCGCTACGATCAGGCCGGCATCGAGATCGTCCACATCGACACGGGCGAGCGCACGGCCCTCCCGGTGGAGGGGACCTATCCCCGCTACCTCCCCACCGGCCACATGACCTTCGTGCGGGAGGCGACGCTGTTCGCAGTGCCCTTGGACCTGGACCGGCTGGAGGCGGCGGGCACGCCCGCTCCTGTCCTGGAGGGAGTCCGCTCCAGCCTGGGCGCCAGCACGGGCGACGGCACCGCACTGTACGCCTTCTCCGGGAATGGCAACCTGGCCTACGTGGAGGGAAATCCCGCGAGCCAGCGCTACCGCATCATCTGGAAGGAGCGGGATGGCGGCGCCGAGTCGGCCCTGCTGGCCGAGGAGCGCAGCTACTACGCCCCCAGCCTGTCCCCCGATGGCAAGCTGCTCGCCCTGCAGGTCACCGAGGAATCAGGCACCGATGTGTGGGTCTACGACCTGGAGCGCAGCGTGCTCACCCGGCTGACCTTCACCGGCACGGAGACCATGCTCCCGGTCTGGACCCGCGACGGCCGCCGCATCGTGTTCTCCTCCAGACAGGACGGCCAGTCCGGTGTCTACTGGATGCCCGCGGACGGGTCCAGTGCACCCGAGCTGATTTACGCCGATGGACGCGCGTTGCAGCCCATCAGCTTCTCGCCGTCCGGCGATCTGCTGCTCCACAGCCTGAACTCTGACACGAGCTGGGACCTGGAGGTGATCCGCTTCCAGGATGGCAAGCCCTCCCCCCCGGAGCCCTTCCTGGCAGGACCGGCCGTGGAGGTGTTCCCCCAGTTTTCCCCCGACGGGAAGTGGGTCGCCTACCTGTCCAACGAGTCGGGCCAGTTCGAGGTCTACGTGCGGCCCTACCCCGGGCCGGGTGGGCGGTGGCAGATCTCCACCGACGGCGGCAGCACCCCCTACTGGACCCGGGGCGGCAAGGAGATCGTGTACCGCAAGGACGATCGCTGGATGGCCGTGCCGGTGGAGGCGGCGGACAGCAGTCTCCGGGTGGGCCGCGCCGAGGTCCTCTTCCAGGGGAGCTATGTCAGTTTACCTCCATTCCCCTCCTACGCCGTCACCGCCGACGGCAAGCGTCTGATCCTGTTCCAGGGAGACGATCGGCAGGGCGACTTCTCCATCACCCACCTGACCCTCGTTTTCAACTGGTTCGACGAGGTGCGCGCCCTCTCGGCCCAGAGGCGCTGAGGCCATCGCCCACTCCACCCTCCGCGCCGTTGTGCTTTCCACGGCCGCCGCGGTCTGTCCCGCAGCATGGACACACCTCGCTGCTTGAACCGCCACGGGATCAGCCGTAGGGTAAGGATCCAAGGGAAAGGAGGCTTATCGTGCGCCTGATTCCGAGACTGCTCCTGATTGCGGCTTCCTCGCTCGCGCTGCTGGGAGTCCCGGGCCATGCGGCCGGCGATCCTGGCGCCCCGCTCTTCCCCCTGCGCCCTGACAGCCACTGGGTCTACATCCACGACAACGGGTTCCTGGAGGATGTGTTCGTAGCGGGGCCGCGCAAGGGTGGCCCCGGCTTCCGCGTCCTGGGTTACTTCTCCCCGTTCGATCCGCCACGAACCCTGCGCAGCACCGGGCAGGACACGGTGGTGCAGATCCTGCCCGACGGCAGGGAGGCGCTGTACTACATGCTGGATGCGCCGGTGGGCACGTCGTGGGTCATGGATGTGCCCGGCGCCACCTGTGTCGATGAATCCACCATCACCGTGGGCGCCAGAAACCTGACCCTGACGGTCCCGGCCGGCACCTTCCAGGGGGTCGTGCGCCTGGACTACCGGACCCGCTGCTTCGACGCCGGCTACACCGCCGAGTGGTTCGCGCCGGGGATCGGTCTCATCCAGCGCACGCGGCTCAGCTTCTTCGGAGCCGTCACGAAGCGCCTCCAGAGGGTCGTCAACGTCCCGGGCGTTGAGTGAAGGCCTGCCCCAGTCCTCGCTCGTTCATGCCGAACTGATCCACCAGGATCTGCCCGCAGGCGGCGGCGCTCTCCACCTCCGTCTCCTGCCGGTTGTCGCCCTCGGTCACGATGAGCGTCCGGCCTGAGAGGGTGACCCGGCCGTCCTCGGTGGCCCGGGAGCAGACGGGCTTCTGGGTGAAGTGGGACTCGGGGGAGGTCTGCTGGTAGGCGCAGCGGGGGGCGAACTCCTCCAGGCGGCGGGGCGTCAGGGCGAAGCGGAAGCGCGGCTCCCACGGGTCGCTTCCTCGGCGGCGTCGCACCACCCAGCCATCGCCGTCCTCCGCCAGGCCGTGGGTCCAGCCCTGCTGACGCGACTCCGCCCCGGACTCCAGGCGCAGCGGCTCGATGAACGAATCGCCGAACCCCACGTCGGCCAGCCAGGGCCCGTCCGCCTCCACCAGCAGCGCCATGTGGTCGTACTCCTCGCTGAGCTCCCCCCCGGAATCAACCCGCGCCGACAGCAAGGTCACCGGAAAGCCCAGCTCTCCCAGGAGCCAGGCGAAGGCGCCATTGAGCTCGTAGCAGAAGCCGCCGCGGCGGGACTGGACGATCTTCTCGTAGAAGGCGGGCACCGACAGCACGATGGGCCGCCCAAGGTGGATGTCCAGGTTCTCGAACGGCACCGACAGCATGTGGGCCCGGTGCAGACGGCGGAGGGCCTCGGCGGTGGCGGCCCACCGTCCCGGACAGCAGATGCGGTCCAGATAGGCGTCTCGGTCCATCATCTCCCTTGCGGTCGTCGAGAATGGTACACTGGCGGCCGTCGAGGTTCCCCTTTTCCGTTTCCATTGACGCAAGGAGTGAGGATGATGCGCAACCATGCATCCAAGGTGCTCGCGGCCGCCGCCATCGGGCTGGTGGCCACGCTTGGCCTGGTGGGGGCCCAGACCGGCGAGAAGATGCCCGAGATGACCCCCGAGCAGGCCGCCATGATGGAGGCCTACATGAAGGCCGGCGCGCCCGGTCCTGCCCACGAGGCGCTGGCCGCCACCGCCGGCAGCTACACGCTGGAGATCACCAGCTGGCACGAGCCGGGCGGCCCGCCCATGAAGGAGGGGGGAACGGCCGAGCGCAGCATGATCCTGGGCGGCCGTGTCCTGGTGGAGGAAATTGACTCCACCATGATGGGGATGCCCTTCAACGGCCAGGGCATGACCGGCTTCGACAATGTCACCGGCAAGTACTGGTCCACCTGGATGGACAGCATGTCCACGGGCATGATGGTCAGCGAGGGGACCTGCGACGCCGCGGGCAAGAACTGCACCTACCACGGGAGCTGGAACGACCCCATCACCAAGGGACCGGTCCAGGCCCGGATCGTCACGGTCTGGAAGAGCCCCACGGTCCAGCACTTCGAGATGTACGGCCCGGGCCCTGATGGCAAGGAGATGAAGATGATGGAGATCCTCTACACTAAGAAGTAGCGGTCTCCCGCGGGATGGGGCGGCGCGCCCGCGGCGCGCCGCCCTTTGTCCTTCCCTCGACCCCCGCCTAGCGGCGCAGGTCCAGCACGGCGCCGCGCAGATCCCGGGCGATGCGGCCGGCTGCTTCCCGGCCCGGGGTACAATCAGCGAACCTCCGCGGCTCGCCGATGACCAGGCGCAGCCGCCGCGGCCGTGGCAGCCACGCCCCCTTGGGCCAGGCGGTGTGGGCGCCGTCCAGGTAGCAGGGGATCACCGGGAAGTCCGTCCCCGCCATCACCAGGCCGATCCCCGGCTTGAACTCCCCAACCTCACCCGTGGCAGAGCGTGTCCCCTCGGGGAACAGCACCAGGATGGCCCCCTGCTCCAGCAGGCGGCGGCAGAGGGCCAGGCTCCCCCGGGGGTCCCGGCGCCGGTCGAAGGGGAGGGCGTTGACGATGACCGCCGACAGCATGAGGCGCGGCACGGTGACGAAGAAGTAGTCCCGGGCCGCCGCCGGGAAGGCCCGGTGCAGGTCCCGCACCCGCAGCGCCGTGAGCAGGCAGAGGGTGTCCAGGTGGCTGGCGTGGTTGGCCACCAGCACGAAGGGGCCGGAGGCCGGCAGATGCTCCCGCCCCTGGATGCGCAGGCGGTGGTAGACCCCCAGCCAGCCGCGGATCAGCGCCGCCGCCCCCAGGCGGAGCGCGTACACCAGCATGTCCGGCTCCCGGGGGACGCGGCGCAGTCGCTCCAGGACGGTCTGGTCCAGGTCGCGGGCCGGGTCGTAGGTCCAGGCGGGCGGCGCGGGGGGCTCCGGGGCCGGCGGCTCCATCAGTAGATGCCGTGGTGCCAGCGGGTGATGTGGAAGAACAGCGGCGCCACGTAGACCAGGCTATCCACCCGGTCCAGGATGCCGCCGTGCCCCGGGATGGCGGCGCCCATGTCCTTGATGCCGAGGTCGCGCTTGATGGTGCTGATGGCCAGATCGCCCAGCTGCCCACCCACCCCCACCGTCAGCCCCAGGAGGATGCAGTCCCAGGCGGTGAAGTGCGGGAAGGTGAAGCGCAGCGCCCACGGAAGCGCCATGGAGACCGCCAGCCCGCCCAGGGCCCCCTCCCACGTTTTCTTGGGGCTGATGTGGCTGCGCAGGGGGCGTCGCCCAAAGAGCCTGCCGGCGGCGTAGGCCGCCACGTCGTTGACCTCCACCGCCAGCAGCAGGTAGAGAAGGTAGGCGTAGGCCAGGCGCGCGTTGGCCAGGAAGGCCAGGTGGCCGAACATCCAGCCGAAGTAGATGAAGCCGACAATGGCCAGGGCGCAGGCCTGGAGCTGTCCCTTGGCCCGGTTACGCAGGATGGGGATCACCAGGATGGCGGCGATGACGTAGACCGGCAGCGCCATGAACAGGCCGTACCAGCCGGGGAGATCCTGCCGCGGCTGGGGGACCCAGGTGACCAGGCCGACGGCGGCGATGCCCAGGCTCACGGTGCCGGTCATGAGCCAGTCGCCATACAAACCGGTGGCCCGGGCGAACTCCTTGAAGGCCATGAGCGCAAGCAATGTGAAGAAGAAGATCACGGCGCCGCGGCCCAGCAGGACGACCCCCAGGACGACTGGCACCATGACCAGCCAGGCGCGGAACGACTTCCAGGCGTGCTCCACGTCCCGCCCTAGCCCCCAGCGCAGCGCCGCCAGGGTGAGTCCGGCCCCGGCCAGCAGCGCCACCGCAACCAAGGCGTAGAAGCGATAGACCGGGCTCGCCAGGGCCTCCGTGAGGGTCATGGCGAGCCGCCCTGCGCCCGGCCCCTGGCCCGCAGCAGCGCCACCGTGCGCGCCAGGCGCAGCCAGACGGTCTGGGCCGACCCGGCCAGGATGGCGTAGCAGGTCCAGTCCAGAACGGCGTGGCCGGCCCAGGCGATGCGGCCGCCCCGCCACCAGATCAGGGCCAGCGTCAGCCAGGCACCGGCATGGAGCGTCACCATGCGCAACGGCTTGCTCATGATCCCGCCGAACTCCCGCCGGCCCGCCACCGCCTGCCCCAGGGTCCCCACGTAGGCCACCAGCAGGGCGGCCAGGGCGGCGCCGTAGCCGCTGAGGGGATGGCAGAGCCCGCTGTGGGCCACTCCCAGGAAGATGATGACGTCGGAGATCCGGTCCGGCAGCTCGTTGACGATCTCGCCTGTGGCGCTGGCGGTGCCACCGGCCAGGGCCACCATCCCGTCCAGCATGTTGAACCAGAGACGGAGGTAGCAGAACCCCACGGCCGGGATGAGGAGCCAGGGGCGGGGCGCCGCCTGCCAGAACGCCATTCCGGCCAGCACAGCCGCCACCACCGAGGCGTAGGAGACGAGATCGGGATGGATGCCCCGGCGCACGCACCAGCGCACCGGCAGCGAGGCTGTGGCCCGGAAGGCGCCTGCGATGGGGCGCCGCGATACCGGCTCGTAGGCCGCCATGGGCTGGGAGGATAATCTATCGGCGACGCCGGGATGGACAGACGCACCCAGATGCCGCAGGGAGCGCCGCCCGCCTGGGAAGGCACGGGGCTCCTGCTGGCCGCCCTGCTTCCCTCGGGGGCGGCCTGGCTCTATTTCGTCACCTTCGCCGATGCGGCGCTCATGCCCGCCGTCTACGTCGCCTGCAAGATCGTGCAGTTCTCCCTGCCCCTGGCCTGGATCGGCGCGGGGCTCCTGCGCCCGCGCGGCCTGCTGGCCGGGACTGCCCGCGGCGCCGCCGAGGGCATCCTCTGGGGGCTGGCAATGGCCGCGGTGCTGGTGGGCGTCTACGCGGGCCTGGTGGCGGGCACGGGCCTGGCTGCCGCCTCGGCGCCGCGGGTGGCCGCCCGCATCGAGGCCATCGGCGCCGCCACGCCGGCGCGCTACCTGCTGCTGGCCCTCGCCATCTCCCTGGTCCACTCCTTCCTGGAGGAGTTCTACTGGCGCTGGCTGCTGTTCGGCCGGCTGCGCGGGCGCTGGAGCGGGGCGGCCGCCCTGGCGGCCTCCAGCCTGGCCTTCGCCGGCCACCACGTCATCGCGCTTCACGCCTTCATCGGGGCTGGGCCCCACGGCTGGATGACCGTGGCGCTGGCCCTGGCGGTGGCGGTGGGCGGCGGCCTGTGGGCCTGGCTCTACGCCCGCACCGGCTCGCTGCTGGCCCCGTGGCTGAGCCACGTCCTGGTGGATCTCGCCATCTTCGCCATCGGCGCCCATCTGGCGTGGGGGCTGGTGACGCAAGGGGCCTGAGGCGATGGGGCGGGCGGGACGGGACGACCGCCCCGCCCCGCTGCTAGGATGCGCGCCAATGATGCGGGCTGCCCTCGCCAGCCGATGCCCCCGGCGCACCTCCCGCCGCACGGCGCCGATCCTGCTGCTGGGACTGGCCGCTGGCATTCTGGCGCCCGAGACGGCCGCCCGGGAACGACTCCACCGGCGCTTCGATCACAGGAACGGCCTGGAGGTGAGCCACGTCACCGCCATCGGCCAGGATGGCGATGGCTTTCTCTGGCTCGGCGTCCTGGGGCAGCTTCTCCGCTTTGACGGCAGCGAGTTCCGCCGCTGGAACACCGACCTGCTGGACTTCAACCATCTGCACTGGCATGCCGGCCTGGGGATGCTGGCCAAGACCTCACCCGACGGCGGTGTCTGGCGCGTCACCGGCGACGGCCTGGAGCCCCTGCTGGGCGCCGAAGACCCGGTCCTGGGTCCGGTCTGGTGGCTGGATGTGGGGCCGGACGGCTCCCTCTGGCTGCTGGAGGAGAGCGGCGTGCTGCACCGCCGGACTCCGGAGGCCGTCTGGTCCCGGCACGAGCCGGCACTCTTCGGCGGCGAAGAGCCGCGGCAGGTGTACGGCTCCCGCCATGGCGCCGCCCACGTGGGGACGCGCCAGGGTCTGTGGCGGCTTGAGCCCCATGGAAGCGCGACGCGCCTGCTGGCCGAGCCGGGAACCAAGATGGTCGCCGAGCACCCGGGCGGCGCACTCTATGTGACCGTGCGCGGCCGCACGCAGCTCCGCGAGGCCAGCCGGCTGCTGGAGCTCCATGACGGCGCCGTGCGCACCGTGCACACCTTTCCATCGCGCCCGGTGGACATCCTGGTGCGCGGCGAGGACGTCTGGTTCACCGGCAGCGAGACCTTCCGCTACCAGCCCGGCGGCGTGGTGGAGCGCCTCGATCCGCGCGAGGACGCCGGCGTCCCGTTCCCGGATCTGTTCGTGGACCGCGAAGGGAGCCTCTGGCTGGGCGGCTACGACGGCCTGGTGCAGTTCCCGGAGCCCGACACCTTCGCCTTCACCGCCGCCGATGGCCTGCCCGACATCCCGGCCTTTGGCGATTTCGCGCGCACCGCCGAGGGCATCTGGGTCGCGTTCTACGACGGGCTGGGCTGGGTGCGCTCCGGTCCCGACGGCGGGCTGCGCGCCGAGACGGCACGCCGCGGCCTGTTCGCATGGGACCTCTGCGTGGACGGCGCGGGCCGCCTGTGGACGTTCCAGGCGCCCTCCCCCGGTGACGGCTCGGGGAGCGGCCGCGCCGGCGTCCTGGAGCGCACGGAAGGGGGCTTTCGCTTCCACCCCGTGGGGGAAGATCCATTCGCTGCCGGCCCTTGCGCCCGCAGTGCCGCCGGCACGGTCTGGTTCCTGGTGGGCGACCAGGTCTACCGCACGTCCCCGGACGGCGGCGCACCGACCCAGACCGGCCCTGGCCCGGGTGCCTGGGAGACGGTCTTCACCGAGGACGGCGGCCGGCTCTGGGCCGGGTCGCGGGACCGCCTGTGCAGTATTGCGGTGGGAGCGTCCGGGATTCAGGGGCCGTGGGCCTGCGAGGATGTGCCCCAGATGGGCTGGACCTACGATCTGCACACCATGCCGTCGGGGGCCCAGTGGGCGGCCACCGGGCGCGGGCTGTTCCGGCGCGTGGCCGGCGGCGACTGGGAGGAGATTGCCGGCGCGCCGAGGCAGACCTACCACGAGATCATCGCCAGCCCGGCGGGAGGGTTCTGGATCACCAGCGCCGGCCCCGCCCTGCGCGTGGCCGAGCGTCCGGATCAGCCCGAGGGGCTCGAGGTCCTGGAGCGACTCACCATGTGGCAGGGAATCACCAGCGGGCGCAACCGCAACCTGCTGGAAGAGCCGGACGGCACACTCTGGATCACCGCCCCTCAGGGTCCCATTCGCGTGCCGCCCTCGGCACGCTTCGCGCCGCAGCCTGTGCCGGCCGTGGCGCTGGTGGAGGTCCTGGCCGACGGCGAGCGGCTCCCGGTCACCGGCAGGATCGAGCTTCCCTACGCCCGCAACCGGCTGGAGCTGCGCTTCGCCGCCCTGAGCTACCGCGATCCAGGGCGGGTGCGCTACAGAGTGCGGTCCGAGCCCGGCGATGCGTGGTCCGAGACGCGCACCCCTGGATTCCGGCTCACCGGCTTGGCCCCGGGTCGCTACCAGCCGGAGGTCATCGCCTCCCTGGACGGCGTGCACTGGAGCCCTGTACCAGCTCGCCTGTCGTTCCGCGTGCGGCCGCCGTGGTACCGCACCGGCTGGGCTCTGGCCCTTGTGTCCGGGGCGGTGGCGCTGCTGCTCTACGCCGTGTACCGCGCCCGCGTGGCGGTGCTCCTGCGCCTGGAGCGGCAGCGAACGCGCATCGCCATGGACCTGCACGACGAGATGGGCTCCGGTCTGGGGAGCATCGGCATCCTGGCGGCACTGGTGTCCAGCCAGGGGCTAGCTCCAGAGAAGCGCGACACCATCGCGGGCAAGATCGCCGCCACCGCCGAGGAGCTGGGCGGCAAGCTGCGCGACATCCTGTGGTCGCTGCGCGCCCCCGCAGCGGACCTTCAGGGGCTGGCGTCCCACCTGGCCGAGTGCGGGGGGCGCCTTTTCCCCGGCCCGGACGGGCGCTTCCACACGGCCTTCCCGGAGCGCTGGCCGCCGGCACCGCTGACGCTGGCGGTGCGGCGCAACCTGCAGCTCATTGCTCTGGAGGCCATGCACAACGCGGCCCGCCACGCCGGGGCATCAGCCGTGGAGCTGGGCTTCGACCCGTCGGGGCGCCGCTGGCGCATGTGGATCGAGGACGACGGTGACGGCATGCCCCCAGCCAGGCCGGAGGCTTCCGCCCCGGAGCGGGGAATCGGCCTGGAGGCCATGCGTCACCGCGCCGACCAGGTCGGCGCCACCATCCACTGGCTGCCCGGGCGCCAGGGCGGCACGAGGGTGGAGGTCACCTTCCGGCCGGGGGCCGAGGACCGGCGTCTGCGGCGCTGGGGCCGTTAGCATCATGATGCGATGGCGGTGGCAGCGCGTTCCCCGCATATTCCGTGCAGCTTCACGCCTCCGGAGGCCCTGTTGAGCATCCGCATCGTGCTGGTGGAGGACAACCCGCACTACCGCTCGAGCCTTGAGACCTTCTTCCAGGTCAGCGAGGGGTTCGAGCTGCTGGCAGTCTTCGGCTCGGGCGAGTCCTGCCTGCGCCACCTGGAGGGTGCCCTGAGAGCCGGGAAACCGCCGGCGTGGGAGCTGGTCCTCATGGACGTGGAGCTGCCCGGCGAGAGCGGCATCGAGATCACCCGGCGGCTGAAGCAGATTCTGCCTGAAGCCACCGTGGTGATGCTCACCGTCTTCGAGGAGCCGTCGGTGATCCTGGAGGCCATCACCGCGGGCGCCGACGGCTACCTTCTCAAGAAGAGCAACGCCCGGGAGCTGACCAGCGAGCTGCAGCGCATCACTGCCGACGGCGCGCCGCTGACAGCCCGCGCCGCCCGCTCCGTCATGGACCTGCTGCGCACCCTCTCGTCCGACAGCGGCCGCGCCGCCGGTGCACCGGCACGCAGCCCCGGGCGGCTGGACCTGAGCCAGCGTGAGCAGGAGGTGCTGCGCCGCCTGGTCCAGGGTCGCTCCTATCAGCAGGCCGCCGACGACCTGGGCGTGTCCCACAACACCGTCCGCAGCCATGTGCGCGCCATCTACAAGAAGCTCCAGGTGCACAGCGTGGCGCAGGCCGTGACCCGCGCCGTGCGCGAGCGCCTGGTCTGAGCCCTCCTCCTCCCGGCGGCCTGAACTCGCATCACCATGCTATGGGCACCCACCCCCTCGCGCGGTACAGATCCAGGCAGCGCGCAGGAGGCCGCTCCGGCGGCTCCGCCACCTGGAGGGCACGACCATGCGCAGGGAGATACCGAGACAGACACCGCGGCTCCATTCCCGACCCGGGCCAGCCTGCCGCCGGATAGGCCCCCTCCTCGCCGGGCTGGCGCTGGCGTTGATTCCCATCCCGTCTGCCGCCGAGGTGGAGGTGGAGGCCGTGCTGCCGGACGTGCGCGTCGTCGGCTGGACCATCGACGACACCGCGGGGGGCAACGGCGATGGCGACCTCGACCCGGGTGAGAGCTTCACGCTCCAGATCCGCCTGACCAACCAGGGCGGCGCGGCGGCCTCCAGCGTCTTCGGCGTGCTCAAGGAGGCCACCGATCATCCCGACGTGGCCGTCCCGGGCAAGGTCGGCTCCTGGCCCGACGTGCTGGCCACCGGTGCCGTGGTGACCTCCAACGCCCCTCACTTCCAGATCAACGTGGCGCCCACGCGGCCCTGCGGCTGGCGCATCCCGCTGCGCCTGGACCTCTCCGCGGCCAACGGCTACTTCACCTCCATCGAGTTCAGCCTGGAGGTGTCCAACCCCCGTGTGATCGATCTGGACAACGGCCCCGGTAAAAGAACCGGCCCTCGAGCGCGGCCACTGTTCTTCGGCCAGGAAGTCAACGACCACCTTGGAGGTCCGCTGAACACGTTCCAGTCGACCCGCCCGCTGGCCATGGGCGACCTGGATGGCGATGGCTACGACGATCTGATCCTCGGCTCGCCGGATGCCGACGGTCCTTCCGACACGCGGAACCTCGCCGGCGAGGTCGCCATCCTCTATGGGGGGCCCGCGCCGCGCTCCGACACTCCCCTTCTTGGCACCCTGCCCGACTCGGCACATATCTGGGGTGCCGATGCCGGTGATCAGCTCGGTTCCTACGTCGCCACAGGCGACCTCGACGGCGATGGGTACAAGGACATCGTCCTGGGGGTGCCTGAAGCCGACGGCTTCTTCAACAATCTGTCAGGCGCCGGCGAGATCGCCGTCGTCTATGGCGGGCCGTCGCGCCTCGCCGACATGGATCTGGCCAGCATCCCGCCGGGGACCATCAGCCGCTATCTGGGAGATGCCGCGTCGGAAGCGGTCGGGGCACTGTTCGCCGTGGGGAATCTGAACGGCGACCCCTATGACGACCTGCTGGTGCGCCTCCCCGGAGAGACGGCGGTGCTCTACGGCAACGGCTCGCGCGGGTTCGTGCTGGAGCTCGATGACGTGCTGAGTGTCAACGAGCGACGCATCACGGGCGGGAACACATCTCGGGCCGTCGCGGATGTCGATGGCGACGGTTACGACGATGCCATCCTGACCTTCGACTCGACAGCCGCGGTGGTCTATGGCGGCCCGGGGATGCTGCCCAGCTTCGACCTGGCCGCCCCGACGACGGACGTCACGTTCATCCGTCATTCAATGCCTTTCAGCGCCGTCACCGCAGCCGATGTGGACGGTGACGGCCTGGACGAGGTGGTGGTGACGGCGTACGAGGGTGCGGGGCCCGCGGGCGACCGGGTTCCCCGCGCGGGGAGCGTGCACGTCGTGTACGTGGGATCAGGACGTCCCCCCGAGGTCAACGTCGAGGGCGCCACGGCGGACGTGGCGACCATCTACGGTGCCGGGGGCAATGACTGGCTCGGCAACGTGCTGGACAGGGGCGACCTGGACGGTGATGGGTACGAGGATCTCGTCCTCCCCAGCCACCGGGCCAACGGCCCGGGAGAGTCCCGCAGCGGCGCTGGAGAGGTCGCGATCATCCACGGCGGCCCAGGACGCCTCCCGGACATCGATCTCGCGGCCAGCCCGCTGCCCGCCAACGTGACGCTGATCTACGGTGACTTCGCCTCGGACTATCTGGGAACTTCGGTCGCCACCGGCGACACGAACGGTGATGGCTTTGACGATCTCCTCATCGGCGCTCCCGGCGTCGACTACCTCGGGGGGGGCGACAGCGGCGGCGTCTACGTGCTGCCCGGAGGCCCCCGCTCGCGCTACCGGTGGGACTTCGACACCTTCGGCTTCATCGACGCCTCGGCCGGGACCAATCTGGGCCTGGCGTGCGACGATTGCAGTGTCACCATCCCCATCGGCTTCACCTTCGACTTCTACGGCGAGAAGCACGACCAGGTGACGGTCTCCTCCAACGGCTACCTGACCTTCGGGGGGCCGGGGCACCTGCCATTCCCGCTGTGCTCCGGCTCCACCAACCCCCCCAACGGGACCATCGCCGTGTTCTGGGAGGACCTGAATCCGGCCACCGGGGGCGCCGTCTACTCGCTCTTGGAGGGAACCGCGCCGTACCGGCGGCTGACCATCCAGTGGGACCAGGTGCGCCTCTTCCCGGACGTCGATGACGCCACCTTCCAGGTGACGCTGTTCGAGTCCACGGATCAGATCCTCATGCAGTACCTGGACGTGAGCTTCAGCGGCACGCCGGCGGACTTCGGCGGCACAGCCGTCGTCGGCATCGAGGACAGCCGCGGTCGCAACGGCACGCCCATGAACTGTTCCTCGGGCAACGTGTTCGACAATGACGCCGTCCGCTTCCGCCGCTTCGGCTCGCCCACACTGGTCTACAGCGACGACATGGAGGGTGTCAGCTCGTGGACGGCGGACGGTCTCTGGTTCCAGAACACCGAGCCCACGTGCACCCCGTCGTCCCGTTCCGGCAGCCAGGCGTGGTACTGGGGGACTGGCTTCTGTGATTACGACTCCTTCCCGCTGGCGGGATCGGTGGCCTCGCCCGTCATTCCCGCCCTCCCCCAGGACTCCGTCATGACGTTCTGGTCGCGCCGGGACGCCGGCGCCGACGGCAGCTTCATCGAGGCGCGAGGGAGCGCCTTCGGCCCGGCCTGGTTCACGCTGGCAACCGTGACGGAGAGCAGCGGGAGCTGGCTCTTCAGCGATGACTTCCAGCCAACGAACCCGTTCTTCGGGTGGTTCGCGCCGGTGGACCTGTCGGGCTTCGCCGGCCAGGACACCGAGGTCCGCTTCCGCTTCAGTGCCGCCGCCCCCAACGCCTTCGACGCCGGATGGATGGTGGACGACGTGGAGATCCACGGCTGCCCGGTCTATGACCCCATGACCGGCATGTCCACGGCGGTCGCC
This sequence comes from Candidatus Polarisedimenticolia bacterium, assembly GCA_041580435.1. GTDB lineage: Bacteria > Acidobacteriota > Polarisedimenticolia > SMYD01 > SMYD01 > JBFGDW01. Next base: position 17,644 of record JBFGDW010000011.1, read on the forward strand.
GCCGAGGCACTGACGCTCACCCGCACGGCGCTGTATTGCCAGGGGCAGACCGGGCAGGTGGACGCCCTGGGCTCGTACTGCGCCGCCTGCTCCCCGCTGAGCTACCAGTGGCGAAGCAACGGCACGCCCATCCCCGGCGCCAGCGGCGTGAGCTACGACATCCCACCCTCGACACCGCCGGGCATCTATGACTTCACCGTGGACATCTCCTGCGCCACCAACGCCGCCTGCGCTGCGTCATCCACGGGCACGACGGTGGAGATCGTGGCGCCGCCCGCCGAGATCGGGCCAACGCTGGCCGTGGCCCCCGGCGCCTTACCCGGCCAGGTGGTCTTCTCCTGGGCCGACGTGCCCGGGGCGACCGACTACGTGGTGCGCTCCGACGCTGACCCGAACGGCGCCTTCGGGACGTTGCTCGGCACCGCGCCGAGCGGCTCGCCGGGACTCACCATCCCCACCCCGCCGGGCGACATGGTCTACTTCCTTGTCGCCGGGCGCAACCAGGTGTGCGGCGAGGGACCGAGGTAGTTCGGGTCCGCCTCGCCGCGCGGTGGGTGGGTGCCCGTTCAGCGCGGGACGCGCCGGGACAGGTCGTCCAGCCAGTTGACCATGACGGTCACGCCTGCCGGACCGGACTCGATGCCCATGGGCTCCACCACCAGGAACTTGCCGGTCTCGGCCACGTCGTAGTCGTAGACCACCGAGGCGCTCCGCAGGCCGCTGAACAGCACGCGTGGGTTTCCCGGGCGGAAGCCGCCGGACGAGTTGTCCACCGGCACGGCATAGAGGTCGTCCTGCCAGCGATAGAACAGCTCCTTCCCGTCGGGCGACCAGCGGGGCCCCACGCCTCCGTCACGGGAGATCTGCCACTTCCCGCCGCCCGCAGGGAAGGGCTGGACAAACACCTGGAAATCCCCGGCCTCGTCGGAGGCATAGGCCAGCCAGCGTCCGTCGGGCGAGAGGTCTGCGCCCTCCTCTGAGGCGGGGGTCTCCAGGATGATGTCCATCTCGCCGCTCTCCACCTCCACGATGGCCAGATTGGAGGCATTCTCGTTGGTGAACCCCACGATGAGTCCGCTGCCGTCCGGGGTCCAGCCGTAGGGAACGATCTGGCCGGCATTCTCCAGGCTGTCCGGTGAGAAGACCATCCTGGGCACGCCGCTGCCATCGGAGGCCTTGACGTACACGCTCATGAGGGCGTTGTCGCGCACGGAGGCGAACGCGATGAGGCGGCCATCGGGCGACCAGGCGGGTGCGCCGTTATCCCCCTCGAACGTCAGGCGGCGCAACGTCTCCTGCCCCAGGTCGTGGACATGGATGTCGAAGTCGCTGCCGCCGGCGATCTGAAGGGCGATCTGCCGGCCGTCAGGCGAGATCCTGGGGGCCAGGTACCCGCCCAGCGGTACGGGGAGGGGCGTGGCCTCCCCTTCCCGGCGCTTCCAGGCCAGCCGCGATTGCCGCGCATACCCGGCGCCCTCCAGGTAGGCCAGCAACCCGCTTTCGGCCGCGTCCATGTGGACGATGCCCGAGCTCCGCTCCCCCATGACCCCTTCCACCACGGGGACCGGCTCGCCCCGCGTCTCCAGGGAACCCACGTCGAACGGGACGGCGAACAGGAACCCCTCGCGCCCGAAGATCAGGTGCCCGCTGGGGACGTAGCGCGCCATGCTGGCTCGCCGGAGCACCGTGCGCCGCTTCCCCGTTGAGGGGCGCAGAGCCTCGATGCGGGCGTCGTCATAGCTCTCCGGGCTGTCCATGGTGCCGACGGTGAACAGCACCAGATCCTCCCCCGGCACCGCCTGGGGCCAGCGGTGGGTGCGGTCTCCCGCCGCCTTGTCGATGGTGGTCAGCACCTCGGGCTCGCCGCCGGCGCCGGACACACGCATGAGCGGCTGGGTGTAATGGGGCGAGTAAACGATGAAGTCGTCGGTCCCCCAGCTCGCCCCGCGGTTGCTCCCCCTGGCATCGCACAGGGTCACGGGAGACCCCCCGGCCACGGCGACCTTCTTGAGCTTGCCGCCGGAGAAGAAGGCGATCCAGCGGCCGTCGGGGGAGAAGAAGGGCGTGGCAGCGTCGTCCGTGCCCGGGAGAAGGGTCATTCCGGTGCGGTCCAGCTGGCGGATGTAGAGCTGCTTGCTGGTGCCGGTGTCCAGCGCCATGGCCAGCGTCTTGCCGTCGGGCGCCAGGGCCAGGACCCCCATCTGGTCCGAGGGGATCTTGAGATCCGCCGGGATGGGCGCCACCAGCGTGAGCAGCGGGCTCTCGGGAGCGGGCGTTGCCTGCGCCTGCCAGAGGGCGTACGCGGCGACGATCCCGAGGACCGCCGCCAGCGCCCAGGGGATCAGGCGGGAGGCGCCGGCTGCTTGGGCCGCGGCGGCTCCCTCGCCCGGGGCCGTCGCGATGGTGGCATCGCCGGCGCCGGCCAGGGTTTCCGCCGACAGGGCGATGCGCGCCTCGCCGATGTCGCGCAGGCGCGTGCGCGGGTCGCGATCCAGGCAGCGCCGCAGGAGCGCGCGCGCCGGCGCGGGCACGCCGGCCGGCAGCGACGCCAGAGGGATCTCGTCCCGCAGCACGGCGGCGAGAGTCTCCGAGACCGTCTCCGCAGCGAACAGCTTGCGCCCCGTGAGCATCTCGAACAGCACCACCCCGAAGGCCCAGATGTCGGCGCGCCGGTCCACCGGCCTCCCCTTGGCCTGCTCCGGGCTCATGTAAGCCGCGGTGCCCATGAGCATCCCGGCCGCGGTGCCGGCGACTGTCAAGGTGGGCGACAGCGACACGCTGGACGGACCGCCCGAGGCCTCGGGCGCCAGCGCCTTGGCCAGCCCCAGGTCCAGGACCTTGACCTTGCCCTCGGGTGTGATCTTGATGTTGGCCGGCTTCAGGTCCCGGTGGATCACACCCTGCTCGTGGGCCGCCTCCAGGGCGGCGGCCACCTGCCGGGCCAGGTCCAGGGCCTCGTCCACCGGCAGGGGTCCGCGGGCCAGCCGCTGGGACAGGTCCTCACCCGGGACCAGCTCCATGGCGATGAACTGGACGGAGCGCTCCCGGGGCGTGGCCGGGGTCGATACGCCGACCTCGTGCAGCCCATAGACGGCGGCGATGTTGGGATGGTTGAGGGCGGCGAGCATCTTGGCCTCGCGCGTGAAGCGGGCCAGGCGCTCGCCGTCATTCGCAAGGTTCTCGGGGATGAACTTGATGGCCACCTGCCGGTCCAGGGTGGTGTCGGTGGCCTTCCAGACCTCGCCCATGCCCCCTTCGCCGATCTTCTCGACGAGGCGGTAGTGGAGCAGATCCTGACCCTGCGCGAAGCTCATCGGAGTCACCCCCAGGCTGGCGCATTGTAGCCCACGGCCGCCTTCCGCGCGGGCCGTCAGCACCTGATGCTCGCGTGCGTCCCCGTGTGCGCCTCACCTATCAGCTCACGGGGAGCGACGGCTATACTGGCGGCTAGACGACGCTGCATCCCGCAAGGCCGTCCCCATGCCATCCACGAATCCATGCCAGATCATCATCATCGGCGGCGGATTCGCCGGGCTGGCGGCGGCGCGGGCGCTGGCCCGGGCGCCGGTGCAGGTCACCCTGGTGGATCGCCGCAACCACCACGTCTTCCAGCCGCTGCTCTACCAGGTCGCCACGGCGGCCCTGTCGCCGGCGGACATCGCCGCCCCCATCCGGACCATCCTGCGCGGACAGCACAACTGCCAGGTCGCCCTGGCACAGGCCGTGGGCATCGATCCCGCCCAGCACCGACTCCTTCTCGACGACGGGTCGATGCCGTACGACTATCTCGTGCTGGCCGCGGGGGCGACCCACGACTACTTCGGCCACGACGACTGGGCCGGCCTCGCCCCCGGACTCAAGACCATCGAGGATGCCCTGGAGCTGCGCCGGCGGATCCTGCTGACCTTCGAGTCGGCGGAGCAGGAAGCTGCGCGATCTGGGCGCCCCGCCCAGCCCACCTTCGGCATCGTGGGGGCCGGCCCCACCGGTGTGGAACTGGCCGGCGCCATCAAGGAGATCGCCGGCCTGACCCTTCCCCGGGACTACCGGCACATCGACACGCGGTCGACCCGTGTGCTCCTGTTCGAGTACGGCGATCGGGTGCTGCCCCAGTTCGACGCCGGCCTGAGCGCCCGGGCTCTTCGCGACCTGGAGGCTCTGGGCGTGGAGGTCCGGCTCCGGTCCCAGGTGACCGGGATCACCCGTGAGGGGGTCCATGTCCGCTGCCGCGGGCAGGATGGGCTCGTCCCGCTCCGCACCGTCTTCTGGGCCGCCGGCGTCAGGGCGAGTCCCCTGGCGCGCTCCCTGGATGTTCCTCTGGACCGCGCCGGACGCGTCCTCGTGGAGCCGGACCTGTCCGTGCCGGGACGCCCGGAGATCTTCGTCGCCGGCGATCTGGCGGCGGCGCGCTCGGCCGACACGGGGCAGACCGTCCCGGGGGTGGCCCAGGCGGCCATCCAGATGGGGCGCCATGCCGGCCGGATGATCGCCCGCCAGGTCACAGGCCAGGCGGGCGCGCGGCCCGGCTTCGTCTACAAGGACAAGGGGTCGGCGGCCGTCATCGGCAAGGCCCGTGCCGTGGTCCACCGGGGCTGGCTCAGGTGCAGCGGATTCCCTGGCTGGATCCTGTGGGGCGCCATTCACATCAGCTTCCTCGTCGGCTTCCGGAACCGTCTCTACGTCCTGCTGAGCTGGTTCTGGAACTGGCTTCTGGACGCCCGGGACGCCCGGTTGATCACCGGCCCGACCAGGATCGAGCCCGAGCCGCCCCGACGCCCGGAATCCGCCACGAGAGGCCTGGATCCGGCGGATGGGCCTCCCTGAGATCCGCCGACGCCTTGCACTCGCTGATCACGCTCAGCCGTCCCGCGGCTGCATCCGGTAGCAGACGGTGGTCCCGGTCAGGACCGTCTCGCCGTCGTCGCGGACGATCCGCACCGCCAGCGTGCACACGGGCTTTTCGGGATGGACCTCGACCGCCTCGGCGGTGGCGGTGATGGTGCCGCCGATATACACCGGCTTGAGGAACTGGAGATCCATGCTCATGAAGACCGTGCCCGGTCCCGGCATGTCCTCGGCCACCAGGGCGTTCAGAATGCCGCTGATCAGCCCGCCGTGCACCACCAGCCGCCCGAATTTGGTCGCCGCGGCGAAGCCGGCATCGAAGTGGAGCGGGTTCCGGTCGCCGGTGATCTCGGCGTACTGCTCCACGTGCTCCCGGGTGATGGTGTGGGAGCGCGTGGCCGTCTGGCCCACGCTGAGATCCAGCTTGCTCATCGCGTCCCTCCTGCCGGGGTGGCGGGCGCGCTGCCGGAAGCCTGTCCGGGCTCTCACCACGGCGACCCCCCGCTGCGGCGCGGCGTCATTATGGACCACGCGCGGAGCGGTCTGCCACCGAGGTTGACCCGCCTGCTCGCCGCCACCTATCGTGGGGCCGCCTTGAAACGGCTCGCTTCTTTCAGTCTCATCCTCATCCTCCTCCTCCTGGGCGCGTGCGCCGGACCCGCGAGGGTCGACCCCTCCGGAGGAGCGGCGGCACCCGGCCGCAAGGCGTCTCCCGCCGGCGGCCAGGGGGCTGATGGGCGCATGGTCCCGGCCCGCGGCGAGGCGGGCGGCGCGCGCATCGTCCTGGCCCGGGGGGAGCGCCCCGGCAGGTGGCGCGCCACCTACGAGCTGGAGGCGGCCACCGGCTTCCTGCGGTTTCAAAGGCCCGCCAGCTTCTACCGGGAAGGGGTGTGGGAGATCGTCACCCCGGGCTGGCGCCTGGCCCGCGAGGGCGACCTGCAGGTCCTGGTGGCCGAGCCCGGCGCCGAGGCCGATCGCGTGGTGGTGGAGCTCCCGGTGCACACGGAGCCGATCCCCAAGGAGTACGAGCTGTTCCTCTCCTTCACCGACGGCAGCGTCGCCCTCTACACCGGGCATTTGTACGTCACCACATCCCCGCCGGAGGTCTCCGAGGACGAGGCGGCCTTCCTCCGCCGCCTGGAGCTGATCCCGCGCCCCGGGGAGAAGCTCGTGCTCCAGGGGCGGACACTTGCAGGTCGAACCACCTGGGAGGACCCCCACGGCGAGGGGACCTACATCTACTTCGGCACCATCCGGCCCCTGGAAACTCCCGACATGATCGGGATCATCGACCCCGGAGCTCCCCCCTGGCTGGTTCGGCAGATGCGCGAGATGCTGCCCAGGGTGTTCGCCCTCTACACCGAGGGGCTGCGAGGGCCGCTCCCCTGGAAGCCGGTCGTGCTGTTCAGCTTCGAGGACCGCGACGTGCCGGGCCTGTCCAGCGGCGGCGGCACCCTGGAGGGGCTGGTGCAGATGTCGGCCGTGGGAAGCGGCTGGCACCAGGCGACGCCGGACGCATCGGAGCAGCTCCTCTACCTGGTGGCCCACGAGGCGGCGCACTTCTGGAACGGGCAGCTCCACACCTACCACGGGATGGCCGACAGCTGGATGCACGAGGGGAGCGCCGATGCCATGGCCTCCCTGGTCCTGAGCCATCTCGGCTTCATCGATGAGGCGCGGCTCGGGCAGCGCTGGAACCGGGCCCTGAACGCATGCGCCAGGGGGCTCCGGGACGGCTCCCTGTCCAGCTCCCTCCACCGGCAGCAGTTCGATAACTACTACGTGTGCGGCGAGATGATCGCCCTGTGGTCGGTGGCAGCCGTGTCCGGGACTTCGTCAGAGACGGCTTCCCCGCTGGATGAGCTGTTCCGCGTCTGGCGAACCGTCTTTGAGGCCTCGGGGCCGGACGGCGGCCGCTACAGCCGGGACACCTACATGCGTGCCCTGGCATCCCTGGGGGCTGGCGAGCCGGACATCGAGGCCCTGCGGGCCTTCATCGACACCGAGCACGACGACCCCTCCGCGGCCCTGATCGCCTTCATGGGCCGCGTCGGTCTCGAGCTCCAGACCCCCGACCGGCCGCTGCCGGAGCAGCGTCCGGAGTGGGCCGCCGCCCTCCTGCAGCATCTGATGAGCACGAACTGTGGCGGCCGCTTCAGCTTCAACCGGGAAGGCCCCTGGCTGCACTCCTCGGCCCTGGTTGGCTGCGATCCCTTCAGCCGGGAACTGCTCATCGTGGCCATCGAGGAGCATGGGCCGGGCGACGGCGACCTGGCCTTCCACGCTGGCGCGCAGCGCTGCTCGGAGGGACTGCCCGTGACCCTTGGGCTTCAGGCCGGCCCCCAGGTGCCCGTCCCCTGCAAGGTGGCCCCCCCTCCCCAGCCAGCCCCCCTGGCCATCCCCTGACGGGCAGCATGGCCGGCGACGGCGGCATCCAGCGCACCATCGGCCTGGCCGGCGCCACGAGCATCGGCATCGGCGCCATCGTGGGGGGTGGCATCCTCGCCCTGGCCGGGGTGGCGTTCTCGGCCACCGGGCCGTCGGCCCTGGTCGCCTTCGGGCTGAACGGCGTCATCGCCCTCCTCACTGCCCTGAGCTTCGCCGAGATGTCCGCGGCGTTCCC
>JBFGDW010000012.1:0-24799 GCA_041580435.1 Candidatus Polarisedimenticolia bacterium
AGGCAGCCAGGCAGCGCAGACTTACAACCAGGCTCTGTCGGAGCGGCGTGCCGAGTCCGTGGCTGCGGAAATTGTCCGGCAGGGCATTCCAGAGGGGAACATCACCACCGAGGGTCGGAGCTTTAACGACCTCCTGGTCCAGACCGGACCCGGGGTCAGAGAGCCCCAGAACCGAAGGGCCGTGATTGACCTCAACGAGCCCTAGGAAGCTGGTACATTAAGTAATTGAGACGGGCGCCCGGAATATTTGGGGCGCCCGTTTTCTTAGGCTATGAATGTAGGCGAAAGTGCCGATGTCGCCGAAAACGTGTTAGGGAGATGGGCCAAACTCCAAATGTGTCGTTGGGGCCAAATTGCCTCCTTCTGGGCGAATTCCACGATGGGAGCCTTCAAGGTGACATCCAGGCGCCCCCGGGCCAGGTAGGCCGTCCGCACCGACTCCAGGTCCTGGGAGAACCGGATGGGGTGATAGAGGTCCTTCTTGGAGAACAGGCCCTTGAACCCGGTCTCAATGGTGTTGGTCATGAGGCCCTTGAGGTTCCGGTCCGAGAAGATGGAGTTGCCGGTGAACTCGATCTTCTGGATGAGGGTCTTGGCCCCGGGCTTGATGCGGAAGGTCACCGTCTCGGTGTTCTCCCGGGAGCTGGTGACCTCGGCGCGGACCTCCGTGCCCAGAAACCCCTTCTCCTCGTGCAGGCGCTTGATCTCCTCCTCCACCTCCCGCACCCGCTCCAGGTTCACGGGCTGGTTCAGGGAGATGGGAAGGTTGCGCTCCTTGAGCCGGTCCTCCATGGCGGTGAGGGACACCACCGGGGTCTTGTCGTAGTTGACCGCGATGACCACCGGGCGCTCGGTGACGTGGAACACCACCACCTTGCCGGTGGGGGCATCCAGAGCCTCCACCCACAGGTCGTCGAACAGACCCGATTCCCAGACCACCCGGAACTGGCGCCGGATGGCCTCAGGATCGAAGTCCTGTCCCGTGCGCAACGTGGTGAGGCGGAAGAAGCCGGCGTCGGAGACCCTGCGGTTCCCCTCCACCCGGACATCGATGATGCGGGGGGCGCCGGCCGAGGCAGACGCGCCTTCCTGGGCCAGGGGCCCGGAGAGGAACACCGCGCTCAGAAAAAGAAAAAGGGGTGTGACCCCCTTCCAGCCGCCGATGGTCATGTTCCCCTCGCCCCCGAGGCCGGAAGCGGGTCAGTCCTTGAGGGAATTCAGGATCTCCATTTCCTTGAAGACCAGCTTGCCCTCGTGAAGCTGGATCTCCACCTCACCCGCCCCGACCATTTCCCCCCGGATCACGCGCTCGGAGAGGGCGTCCTCGATGTGCTTCTGGATGGCGCGGCGCAAGGGGCGCGCGCCGAAGGATCGATCCTGGCACGTGGTCTCGATGAGCCAGGCGTACACGTCGTCGGAGGGCTTCAGGATGATGCCCTTGTCCACGATGGCCGCGTTCACCTGCGCCACCATGAGGCGGGCGATGGCGTGGAGCTGGGCGTCGGTGAGGGGCGCGAAGACGATGATCTCGTCGATGCGGTTGATGAACTCGGGGGACAGTGTGCGCTGGACCTCCTTCATGACGTCCTGGCGGCGGTCCTTCCTCAGGCCGGGCTCCTCGCTGAGCCCGAAACCCATCCGCGCCGCCTTGGTGAAGCGCTTGGAGCCGATGTTGGAGGTCATGATGAGGATGGTGTTGGTGAAGTCGATGACGTCGCCGTAGGCGTCCTGGAGCCGCCCCTCGTCGAAAACCTGCAGCAGGATGTTGAGGATGTCGGGATGGGCCTTCTCGATCTCGTCCAGGAGGATCACCGAGTAGGGCTTGCGCTTCACCCTCTCGGTCATGAGGCCGCCCTCCTCGTGGCCCACGTAGCCGGGCGGGGAGCCGATCATCTTGGCGATGGAGTGCTTCTCCATGTACTCGCTCATGTCGAACCGGATCATGGACGACTCGTGGCCGAAGAGGAACTCGGCCAGGGTCCGGGCCACCTCGGTCTTCCCGACCCCGGTGGGGCCCAGGAACAGGAAAACACCCACGGGCCGGCGGCGGTTCCGCAGCCCGGCACGGCTGCGGCGTATGGCCCGCGCCAGGGCGCCGATGGCCTCGTCCTGCCCCACCACCCGGCGGTGCAGGCCCTCCTCGATGTTGAGGAGGCGCTGCATCTCCTCCCCCTTCACCGATTCCAGCGGCACGCCGGTCCAGCGGGAGATCACCTCCTCCACGTCGCGACGGGTGACGTCCAGGATGCGCTGGCTCTCGCCCTCGTACTCCACCAGGAGGTCCTCGTGGCGCTTGCGCTGGGCCACCTCGTCGTCGTGGTAGCGCACGGCGGCGTCGAAGTCCTTGCGGGAGAGGGCCGACCGCATCTTCTCCACGGCCTTCTCGATCTCCTTCTCCACGCCCCTGATCTCGATGTACGAGTTCTTCTTGCGCAGCTTCACCCGGGCTCCGGCCTCGTCGATGACGTCGATGGCCTTGTCGGGCAGGAAGCGGTCGGTGATGTACCGGCTGGACTGGTAGACCGCGGCGGTGATGGCGTCATCCTGGTAGCGCACCTGGTGGAAGCGCTCGTAGCGCTCCTTGATGCCGTGGATGATGTCCATGGTCTCCTCCTCGGTGGAGGGGATGACCTTGATGGGCTGGAAGCGGCGCACCAGGGCTCGGTCCTTCTCGATGTGCTTGTGGTAGTCCCGCGGGGTGGTGGCGCCCACGCACTGGACCTCGCCCCGGGACAGGGTCGGCTTGAGGATGTTGGCGGCGTCCAGGCTGCCCTCGGCCGAACCAGCGCCGATGAGGGAGTGGATCTCGTCGATGAAGATGATGATGTCCGGGTTGGCCGAGAGCTCGGAGATGATCCCCTTGAGGCGCTCCTCGAACTGCCCGCGGTACTTGGTGCCCGCCACGATGAGGGACAGGTCCAGGGCCAGGATGCGCTTGCTCACCAGGGACGGGGGCACCTCGCCTTCGTGGATGCGGGCGGCCAGGCCCTCCACGATGGCCGTCTTCCCCACCCCCGGCTCACCGATGAGCACCGGGTTGTTCTTCCGGCGCCGGGAGAGAACCTGCACCATGCGCTCCAGCTCAGCCTCCCGGCCGATGAGGGGGTCGAAGGCGCGCTTGGCAGCCAGGGCGGAGAAGTCCCTGGCGAACTCGGCCAGAAACGGCGTCTCCTTCTTCTTGCGGGGAGAGGACCGCTTCTTGAGGACGTTGACCAGGTCCTCCCGGACCATGTAGAGGCTCATCCCCTTCTCGGTGAGGATGCGGCCCGCGGTGGAGTTCTCCTCCCGCAGCAGGCCCAGGAGCAGATGCTCGGTGCCGATGGAGGGATGGAGCAGCCGCTCCGCCTCCTCCTCGGCGAAGCTCAGAACCCGCTTCACCTCATCGGAGAAGGGAATCTCCACCGAGTGAGAGGTGCGCTCCCGGGAGGGCCCCCGGGCTTCCAGCTCGGCCCGGAGCAGCTCCACGTTGATGTTGGAGCGGGAGAAGAGCTCGGCGGTGATGTCCTCGTTTTCCTTGATGATCCCCAGCAGCATGTGCTCGGTGCCGATGACCTTGCTGCCGGTCTGGCTCGCCTCATAGCGGGCCAGGAAGAGGATGCGCTTGGCCTTCTCGGTGAACTTCTCCAGCACGGCCGGGCCCTCCAGGTCAGACGGGTTCGCTTCCCGCGCGGGCCCTTGCGGGCCCCGTGGACGCGAAGCGGCCACCTTCCACCAGGTGCGCGATTCTATCACACCGGTCCGCCAGCTCCCGGGCGTGGGTGACCATGACCACGGCCAGTCGCCGGCGCTCCTGGACCTCGAGCAGCAGGTCGAACACGGCCTCGGCGGTGCGCGGATCCAGGTTGCCGGTGGGCTCGTCAGCAAGGACCACGGCGGGCTCCGGCGCCACGGCCCGGGCCAGCGCCACCCGCTGGCGCTCGCCTCCTGACAGCTCCGACGGGTAGTGGTGGGCGCGCCCCTCGAGCCCCAGCTCGGCCAGGACCTGACGCGCCCGCCGCCGGGAGGCGGCGGGGTCGGCCCGGGCGATGAGAAAGGGCATGAGGACATTCTCCTCGGCAGTGAACTCGGGGAGCAGGTGGTGGAACTGGAAGACGAAGCCAATGCGCCGGTTGCGCACCTCGGCGCGCCGGTCGGCGTCCAGGGCGGCCAGATCCTGGCCGTCCAGGAGCACCTGGCCCTGGTCGGGCCGGTCCAGGCCTCCCAGGAGGTGCAGGAGGGTCGACTTGCCCACGCCGCTTGGCCCCACCACCGCCAGCATCTCCCCCGGGCCCACGGCCAGGCTGCAGCCGTCCAGGATGGTGATGGTCGCCGCCCCGGACGGGTAGGTCTTCCGCAGGCCCCGGGCCTCCAGGATGGGCGCCTCACTCATAGTGGAGGGCCTTGACCGGGTCGAGGCGGGCGGCCTTCAAGGCCGGGTAGAGGGTGGCGACGAACGACACGGCCATGGCCAGGCCGGCGGCCAGGGCCACGTCCCGGAGGCCGGTGTGGAACGGGACCGCCGGGATGAAGTAGACCTCCGGGGCCAGGCGGATGAGCTGGTAGGTGTCCAGGACCCAGCAGGCCGCCGTGCCCAGGAGGCTCCCGGCCACGGTCCCCACCAGCCCGATGATCACCCCCTGGAGCATGAACACCGCCAGGATGCTTCGCACCCGGGCCCCCATGGCCACCAGGGCGCCGATCTCCCCCACCTTGGCCATCACCATGAGGATCAGGGTGGAGACGATGTTGAGGCACGCCACCAGGATGATGAGGCCGATGGCCAGGAACATGATGAGCTTCTCGGTGCGCAGGGCCTTGAAGAAGTCGTCGTTGCGATCCATCACCGTGCGCACGAAGTAGGCGTTGCCCAGCAGGCCGGACACCTGCCGGCCGAGAGCCGCGATCCCGTCCCGGGAGTCGCCCTTCACCTGCAGCGCCGTGACGCCGCCGGCGCCGCCCCGGGACAGGAAGCGCGCGGCCTCCTCCAGGTGCAGGTACGCCCGGGTGGTGTCCCACTGGTAGAAGTCCAGATCGAACAGGCCCACCACGGTGAACAGGCGGTTGCGGGCCAGGGGGGGCGTCAGGGGGGAGATGCGCACCTGGGGGATGACCAGCCGGACCTTGTCCCCCACCGTGACCCCCAGGGCATCGGCCAGATCCAGGCCCAGCACCACCCCGTCACCCCCCGGGACCAGATCGCTCAGGCGGCCCACGGCCATGCGGCCTGGCACCGCCGTCACCTCCCCCTCCTCATGGGGCAGGACACCCCGGATCTCCACGCCCAGCGGCTCCCGGCCCGGCGCCCCCACCGCTAGCCCATTGCCCAGGACCACCGGGGCCACGGCTCGCACGCCGGGCAGCCCGCGCAGCCGCTGAGCCGTGGTCTCGGCCTCGGGGACCGGCTCGCCCGGGACGGCGCTCCACACCAGCAGGTCGGGATCACCGGAGAGGATCTTGTCCTGGAGCTCCTCGAAGAAGCCCGTCATGATGGCCTGGGCGATGATCAGGGCGGCAACCCCCACCGCCACCCCCAGGATGGAGATGAAGGAGATCACCGAGACGAAGGTCTGCTTCCGCCTGGCCTTGAGGTAGCGGAGGGCGACGAAGAGCTCGTAGGGGATCATGGCGCCGCGCTCAGGGGGCCTCGGGGGCGCGGCGCGCCCGCTTGGTGGCGATCCAGGAGCCCTCGCTGGCGCGGTTGGCGGTCAGGTCCCGCTCCTGCCAGGTTCCCCGGATGGTCTGGCCGTCGCTGGACAGCCGGCCGGTCATGTCGGCGAAGCGTCCCTTGACCGAGTCAATTCGCTCCAGAAAAACCCTGCCGTCCACCACCGTCCCCTGGACGCTGCCGTGCCAGCCTCCCCCCAGCACGTACTCGCCGCTGAGCAGGGTGCCGCTCTGGTAGAGGCTGAAGGCGCCGTGCTCGCCGGTGGGGACGAAGCGCACGTCCCACAGGCCGGTCAGGCTGTCCACGTCCTCCGGGAGCAGGGCCAGCAGCTCGTCGGAGCGGCGGGCCAGCAGCTCCATCCGGTCCCGCCGGTCGTCGATGCGCTCGCGCAGGGCGCGCCCCTCGTGGCCCACCGCCCCCAGAAGGGCCTCGGCCTCCAGGATGCGCCGCTCCAGGCTCGCCGCGCCCTCGGGATCGCTGCGGGCGTCGCCCGTGTTGAACAGCAGGTCCTGCTGGCCATAGAGGGACCGCAGCCGCTCCAGCAGCTCGTCGCGCCGGTAGCGCCACGTCGCCAGCCGGTTCAGGTCCTTGACCAGCGCCTGCTCCTCCAGCTCCCGGTCCACCTCCAGGGCCGTGAGGGCCGCCAGGATGGTCTCTGGCCGCGTCAGCCCCTGGGTGAGATCACGCCCTCCGTCCTCCTGGGCGAGGCCGGCTGCGGGGACAACAGCTGCCAGGACGCAGACGAGTAGCGCGCCGCGAAGCCCCTTCACCGGCGCGACCTCGCCGCGTCCAGCACGGCCTCGGCGATGCGCACCGAGTTCAGGGCCCCAGGCCCGCGCAGGTTGTCGGCCACCACCCACAGTCCCAGGCGCCCGGAGCCGTCGTCACCCAGGAGCGTCACGTGGATCGCCTCGCTCTCCCCCAGCTCCGCGGGCGTCATGGGACCGCAGGCCAGAGGCCGCCGGGCCAGTCGCTCCCGGCACTGGGCCAGCGCGGGGCGAGGATCGTAGAGGGCGGACACCATCATGGATGTGCCGTGGAAGACCGGCACGAGCACCGCCCGCAGCTCCACCTGCTCCGGCGCCAGGCCCAGGACCATGGACGTCTCGGCGTGCAGCCGCGCGTCCAGGTCGGGCCAGCCCTGCTGGGCGTGGAGCAGGGCGTGGGGAACGGCGTTGAACGCCACCTGCCGCTGGAACACGGCCATGGGCTTGTCGGTGAAGTTGAGGGCGCCCGCCGTCTGGCGGAACAGCTCGTCGATGCCGGGCTCGCCGGCGTCGGAGGCCGGGGTGAGCACGGTGGCGGTGACCGATTGCAGCCGGGCTCCGGCCCCCATGACCGCCAGCACCGTGGACAGGGCCTGGACCACGGGGTGGGGGCTGCGCACCCGCAGCGGCCGCCGGGGGGGAAGAGCGGCGGCGTTGACCTCCATGTTGATGAGGGGATCCTGGCCGGGCGCCTCGGCCTCCACCGGATCGATGGCCACCCCCTGCCCCCGGCGCAACGCGTCCAGCGCCCGGCGGGCCGTGTCACCCCGGGCCCCCAGGAAGAGCAGGTCGGCACGGGACAGGCGATCCGGGTCCAGCTCGGTGACCAGGCGCGCCTCGCCGGCGTAGTCCACGATCTGGCCCACCTCGTCCCCCTCTCCCATCATGGTGATCTGGAGCAGGGGGAAGTTCCGGGCGGCGAGCTGGCGCCGGATCTCCTCGCCCAGGAGGGTGGTGGCCCCCACCAGGACCACCTCGGCGCGCTGGGCGCTAGCGGTGGCCGTCATCGGCGCCTTCCTCCGCCGCTTGACCGCTGGCCCAGGCGGCGGCACCCTCCCGCGGGAGGCGCGGCAGCAGACCCGAGAGCATATAAAGGATGGCCACGGCCAGGAGGACGACCTGGGGATTGACGGCGATGAGGGCCAGCAGGAGGGCCAGCACGCCCACGGTCAAGAACGACTGGCGTGCCGAGCGGGTATCCAGCCCCTTGAACGAGCGGTACCGCAGCCGGCTGACCATGAGGCCGCCCAGGGTGAGCACCAGCAGCAGCACGGCCACCGAGAGGGCCGGATCGGTCACCGGCTCGGGACGGTAAAAGACCAGGGTGGCCACCACCATGGCGGCGGCGGGGATGGGCAGGCCGACGAAGAACGAGCGGTCGGTGGGGGCCTGGATGTTGAAGCGGGCCAGGCGCATGGCGCCGGCCACCAGGAACAGGAAGGACGCCACCCATCCCAGGCGGCCCAGCGGCACCATGCCCCACTGGGTGATGAGGAAGGCCGGGGCGATGCCGAAGGAGATCACGTCGGCCAGCGAGTCGAACTGCACCCCGAACTCGGTGCTCGTGCCGGTGAGGCGGGCCACCCGGCCGTCCAGGTTGTCCAGGACGGCCGCCAGGATCAGCAGCACCGCCGCCCGGGTGAAGTCTCCCCGGCCAGCGGCGATGATGCTGGCGTAGCCGGCGAAGATGTTCCCCACCGTGAGCAGGCTGGGGAGGATGAAGATGCCGCGGCGCGCCCGCCGTCCCATGGCGCGGGTCCGGCCCAGGGGGCGGGGGCGCCGGCGGCGCCTAGCGAGCCGTGGCACGGGCCCTCTCCTCCGTCCGGGATGCCGGCGGCAGCTGGGCCAAAACGCTGGCGGCGGCCCGCACCCGGTCCCCCGGCCCCACCGCCGGCCGCGCCGACAGGGGCAGGAAGAGATCGACCCGCGATCCGAAGCGGATCATGCCGAAGCGCTGCCCGGCGGCCAGCCGGTCTCCCGGCGCCACGTCGCAGACGATGCGGCGGGCCACCGCTCCTGCGATCTGGGTCACCGCCAGGGGGCCGTCCGGGGAGTCCATGTCGATGCGATTGCGCTCGTTCTCGTCGGACGCCTTGCCGTGGAACGCCGCGCGGAACCGGCCCGGCGAGTAGGCCACCGTCCGCACCGTCCCGCCGGCGGGAGCGCGATTGACGTGCACGTCGAAGATGGACAGGAAGATGGAGAGCCGCCGGGCTCGCCCGCCGGGGAAGCGGGCATCGTCCACCTCCCGCAGATCCACCACCCGGCCGTCGGCCGGCGCCAGGATCAGGCCATCCCCCGCCGGCACCTGCCGCACGGGGTCGCGGAAGAAGTAGGCCACGAAGATCAGCGCCAGGGCCGGCGCCACCGCCCAGGGCCACCCGCCCAGGACCCAGGCCCCGGCCGTCAGCGCGGCGGCGGCCAGGAGGAAGGGGCGCGATTCAGGGGCGATGCGCATAAGAGGGCCACGGCCCGGATCAGGCCCGATGAGCCCTGGCGAAGCCGTCCGCGATGGCGGCCATCCGGTCCTTGATGGCGAGCTTCTGCTTCTTGAGCTGGCGGCTCTCCAGCTCATCGCCGGAATCCAGGACTCCCTTGCGGCCGATGGCCTGGAGGCGGGATTCAATGGTCTGGTGCTGGTTATGGAGGGTGCGGAACTCGTCGTTCTCGGTCATGAGGAGAGCGGTCAGGCGGCTCACTTCCATCGGCACCTCCTTCAAGCTGGCGAGACCCAGGGGATCATCGTAACACCGGCTTCCGTGGCCTTTCAACCGTCGGCCAGGCCCAGGGGCAGGGCGAGCAGGAGAGCATCCTCGCCGCTGTCGGCGTAGTAGCCCCGTCGCCGGCCAACAGGCGCAAACCCCAGCCTGTGGTAGAGGGCGAGGGCGGCGGCGTTGGACGGGCGGACCTCCAGCACCGCCTCACGGGCGCCGGCCCTGCGCCCGGCGGCCAGGGCCCCCCGCAGGAGAGCGGTCCCCACCCCCCGCCGGCGGCACTCTTCCGCCACCGCCACGTTGAGCACCCGCACCTCCTCGTGGATCAACCAGTAGCAGATGTAGCCGGCCACCACGCCGCCCTCCCCGAGGCGGGCCACCTCCAGCCGGGCGTGGGGCTGCGCTTCCAGCTCGGACCGGAAGGAGGCTTCGGACCAGGGCCGGGGAAAGGCGGAGGTCTCGATGGCCAGGACCTGGGGGAGGTCGGCCGGGCGCATGGGGCTGAGCCGGATCATGCCCGGGCGCGGGTGGCGTCGGGAGGCCGCAGGTACGAGGCGCGGGCGGGACGCGGCTGGCCGGCGGCCAGGGCCTCCCGTCCCAGCCGGGCGGTGGCGGCGGCCAGCAGCGGTGGCGCGCCAGCGATGGCATCTCCGGCCACACCCCGGGCGCGGATGAGGGGGGCGTGGCGCATGGCCCCATCCCCCACGAAGAGGATGGGGACGGCAGGCAGGCTCGCCAGCACCGAGGACGGCGCGGCCACCTGCTCGCTCCCCAGGCCAGAGTCCGGTCTCATGAGTGCCGCGTAGATCTCACCGCGTCCCGCGTCGAGCCAGGCCGCCACATGGGGGGCGACACCGGCGTACGATCCGGCCAGGGCCGCCAGCGTGGAGACTCCCGCCAGGGGCTTGCCGCTCCCCTGGGCCAGGCCCCGCAGCGTGGCCAGGCCGACGCGGATGCCCGTGAAGGAGCCGGGCCCCACGGTGACCGCCATGGCCGCCAGGCCACCCAGCTCCAGCCCCAGCTGCTCCAGCACGAAGCGCAGCGAGGGCATGAGGGTGCGCGAGGGAGACACGCGGCGGTGGAAGGCGATCTCCGCCAGCACGACGTCGCCCTCCACCAGGGCCAGGCCCGGCCGGCCGGTGGCGGTGTCCACCCCCAGCACCGGCCCGGCGGAGGCGGTGCTCAACCGGTGGCCCTCGCCGCCCGGCCGCGCAGCAGGGCCGCGTCGGTGGGGTCCACCTGGCAGTCCACCCCCACGTCGAAGTCCCCCCCGAGGCGCTCCTCCAGGCGCACGATCCGTCCGCGCAGCAGGGCCCGCCCGCTTCCCGCCACCTCGATGCAGTCCAGCTCCACCCCGGTCCCCACGTCGTAGGGGACGGGGCTGGCGAAGACCAGCCCCTCCCGGCGCTGGGGATCCACCGGCGGCGTGTCCCGGCCGGGCAGGATGCGCACCACGATGCGAACGCTCTCGGGATGCACGCGGAGCAGCCGCCTTGCCGGTGGCTGCCCCTGGTCCGAGATGCCGTCACCCCCCTCGGAGCGCGCCCGGAACATGGCCTGCTGCGCCGCTGCCAGGAGCTCCCAGCCAAAGCGGGCATCGGCGGGAAAGGCGGCGATGCCGATGCTGGCGCGGGTGCGCTCCCCCTCGGCGACGCCGGGCAGGGGAAGCTGGGCCAGCTTGGAGGCGATGCGGTTGGCCACCAGCAGGGCGCCGAACCGGCCCGTGCCGCTGAGGAAGACCACCAGGTCATGGTCCACCGTGCGCGCCGCCCAGTCCACGTCGCGGATCTCGTTCTTCACCAGGAGGGCCGCGGCCCCCAGGGCTCTCTCCGCCGCGGCGCTGCCGGCCTGCCACACCAGGTCGTCCCATGCGTCCAGGTGCAGTCGGAGCAGGGCGGCCTCCTGCCTGAAGCGGCGTGCCCGGCGCAGCTCGGCCTGCACGCTCCCCACCAGGGCACTGGCGGTGGTGGGCCCCTGGGCGGGATCCGCCAGGCCCGAGGAGGAGGGAGCGCGCCCCAGCCGCAGCTCCGCCCGGAACGGGTCGGGGCGGCGGCGGTTCTCACGCAGGAGCAGGTCCATGAGGGCCAGGCGCAGGGCCACGGGACGCCCG
Source organism: Candidatus Polarisedimenticolia bacterium (assembly GCA_041580435.1). Lineage (GTDB taxonomy): Bacteria > Acidobacteriota > Polarisedimenticolia > SMYD01 > SMYD01 > JBFGDW01. The sequence continues at coordinate 11,236 of JBFGDW010000012.1, forward strand.
CGGCGGGCGCTCCAGCGGGCCTGCACGTCCAGGGCCTCGGTGAGGACGCGGCGGGCCTCCTCGGGGCCAGGGCACAGTCCGGTGCGGGCCGCCAGAACGCGCTGGGCCGGGGTGGCGGCCCGGGGGTCGCTCCGGTCCAGGTGCTGGACCAGCACCGCCTCGTTGACGGGATCCTCCTCCAGGGCGGCGACGACCCGCTCCCGGAGGGAGTCCCACTCCCGGCCCGGCTCGGCCGGCCTGGCGGTGGTCCGGGTCGCCGGATCCTGGGTGGATGCCTCGCTCATGGCCGCAGGGTCATCTTAAGTTCGCCCCCCAGGGCCGTCAAATCCCGCCCGATGCTAGAATGAACCCCCCCGGGGCGAGCCGCGTATCACCCCGGGGACGTCCCCCGTCGGGAGGCCGGGTGAAAACCTTTCCGCACCCAACCCGTAAAAGCAAGGTGTCCGCGCCGGCTTGTCCGCAGCCCGCCGCGGTGGAGCCGGAGCAGGCGGCCGTCCAGCAGGTTCTGGAGGGCGACCGGGAGGCCTTTGGCCTGCTGGTGGAGCGCCATCACCGTCCGATCTTCAACTACATCTACCGGATGGTGGGCTCTCCCGACCTGGCCGCGGACCTGACGCAGGAGGTCTTCCTCAAGGTGTACACCGCCCTGCCCACCTACGACCCGGCCTACCGCTTCTCCACCTGGCTGTACCGCATCGCCTCCAACCGCGTGATCGATCACGTGCGGCGGCGGCGCATGGTCACGGTGCCCCTGGATGCGGCGGCCCCCGCCGATTCGACGGGCACCATCCGGGAGGTGGCCTCCCGGCGGCCCGGACCGGATCAGGACCTCATGGACCGGGAGTCGGCGGGCGATCTGCGTGGCGCCCTGGCGGGCCTGCCCAGCGAGTACCGGGAGCTCATCGTCCTGCGCCACTTCCAGCACCGCTCCTACGAGGAGATCGCCAGCATCAAGGGGAGCCCGCTGGGAACGGTGAAGAACCGCCTGTTCCGGGCCCGGGAGGCCCTGCGCCGGAGGCTCGAGGCATGAGCCGCCCCTGCCGGCAGCTCCAGGGAGCCGTGCACCGTCTGGCGGACGACGAGCTGACGGGCGGGCAGGCCCTGGCCCTGCGCCTGCATGCGGCCTCCTGTCCTCCATGCCAGGACCGGGTGGAGGGAGCCGGGCGGCTGGCCCGGACGCTGCGCCACGCCGGCGCCCGCACCGTGGAGCCGCCGGCGGATCTGCCGGCCCGCATCCTGGCGTCACTCCCGGCCGCGGCCCGTCCCGCGCCATGGCGGCGGCGCGCGGCCCTGGCCGCCGCCGTGCTGGCCGGCCCGGGGACGGCGGCCCTCCTCCTGGCCCGCCTGGCCGGCGCCGCCGCCGGAGGAATGAACGATCCCGTCCTGGCAGGTGCCCGTTCCGCGCTGGGCACCGCCGTGGGCTGGCTCGGTCGCTTCGACGCGCTGCTGCAGCTGTTCGCCGGCGCGGCCTCGCTGCCCGCCGCGCTCCCAACGGTGCCCGCCGTCACGAGCCTTCTGCCCGCCGTGGCGCTCATCGCCACCGGCCTGCTGGGCGCCATGACGGCCCTCAGCCTGACGGCCGCCCCCCGCCTCTCCGGCTCCCGCCGCGCGTCTTCCTGATCCCGGCAGGACCTCGCCGGCGGCCGCTGCTCGTGGCCGGATCCTGCGGATCTGGCGCCGCGACGCGTTTTGACAAGGTATAAACCAGCGACTATATTGAAATCGAACTCTCCATCTTGAACAAGCGGAGGCTCGCACCAGGCCGATCCAACAAGACTTCCGAGGCAAGACCCCCATGCCGGAACAGCCGAACACCTCCTCCACCTCCTCACTGACCTCGTGGATCAACACACTCCACGACTCCAAGGCGTTCCGCGAGCGCCACTGGCACGGCACCTTCGAAGAGTATCTGCAGGTGGTCCGCACCAACCCTTCGGTGTGCCGGAACGCCTTCCAGCGCGTCTACGACATGGTGCTCTCCAAGGGGTACACCGAGTACTTCGACGTCAAGAAGCGCGTCATCCACTACCACTTCTTCGACGACAAGGACCACGGCGGGAAGGACGCCATCTACGGGCTGGACATCCCGCTCATGAAGCTGGTCAACATCTTCAAGAGCGCGGCACGGGGCTACGGCACGGAGCAGCGCGTCATCCTGCTCCACGGGCCGGTGGGCTCGTCCAAGTCCACCATCGCCCGCCTGCTCAAGCGGGGCCTGGAGGAGTACACGGCGACGCCGGCGGGCGCGCTGTACACCTTCTCTTGGGTTCTCCCCGACAAGATCGGCAACTGGGAGGTCCCCCGCCACGAGCGGGAGATCCCCTGCCCCATGCACGAGGAGCCGCTGCACCTGATCCCCGAGACGGTGCGCCCCAAGGTGCTGGCCCGCCTGAACGAGGGCCTGCCCAAGGAAGACCAGCTGGAGGTGCGGGGCGACCTGTGCCCGGCCTGCCGCATGTACTTCAGCGAGCTTCTGGAGCACTATGACGGCTCCTGGGAGCGCGTCACGGACCATGTCCGCGTCCGGCGCATGATCCTCTCCGAGAAGGACCGGGTGGGCATCGGGACCTTCCAGCCCAAGGACGAGAAGAACCAGGATTCCACCGAGCTCACCGGCGACATCAACTACCGCAAGATCGCCGAGTACGGGCGCGAGTCCGACCCCCGGGCCTTCAACTTCGACGGCGAGTTCAACATCGCCAACCGCGGCCTCATCGAGTTCATCGAGGTCCTCAAGCTGGACGTGGCGTTCCTCTACGACCTCCTGGGCGCCAGCCAGGAGCACAAGATCAAGCCCAAGAAGTTCCCCCAGACCGACATTGACGAGGTGATCATCGGGCACACCAACGAGCCCGAGTACCGCCGCCTGCAGAGCAATGAGTACATGGAGGCCCTGCGGGACCGCACGGTGAAGATCGACATCCCGTACATCACCAAGCTCTCGGAAGAGATCAAGATCTACGAGAAGGACTACCGGGCCGACAAGATCAAGGGCAAGCACATGGCGCCCCACACCCTGGAGATGGCGGCCATGTGGGCCGTCCTGACCCGGCTGGAGCCGCCCAAGAAGGCTGACCTGACCCTGCTGCAGAAGCTCAAGCTCTACAACGGCAAGACCCTGCCCGGCTTCACCGAGGACAACGTCAAGGAACTGCGCAAGGAGAGCCAGCGGGAGGGCCTGGAGGGGATCTCCCCCCGGTACATCCAGGACAAGATCTCCAACGCCCTGGTCTCGGATCGCGGCGAGGGCTGCGTCAACCCGTTCATGGTCCTCAACGAGCTGTCCAGCGGACTGCGCCACCATTCCCTCATCACCGACGAGGAGCAGCGCAAGCAGTTCGAGGACCTCATGGGCGTGGTGAAGCAGGAATACGAGGACATCGTCAAGAACGAGGTCCAGCGCGCCATCTCGGCCGACGAGGAGGCCGTGGCCCGCCTCTGCGGCAACTACGTGGACAACGTCAAGGCCTACACCCAGAAGGAGAAGGTCCGCAACAAGTACACGGGCCAGGACGAGGAGCCCGATGAGCGGCTCATGCGCTCCATCGAGGAGAAGATCGACATTCCCGAGAACCGGAAGGACGACTTCCGCCGGGAGATCATGAACTACATCGGCGCCCTGGCTGTCGAGGGCAAGAAGTTCAACTACCGAACCAACGAGCGCCTTCACAAGGCCCTGGAGCTGAAGCTCTTCGAGGACCAGAAGGACTCCATCAAGCTCACGAGCCTGGTGTCCAGCGTGGTGGACCGGGAGACCCAGGAGAAGATCGACGTGGTGAAGAGCCGCCTGATCAAGGACTTCGGCTACTGCGACATCTGCGCCACCGATGTCCTCCACTACGTCGCCAGCATCTTCGCCCGTGGAGACGCCAAGGCCTAGGCGTTTCCATGGTCTCCAAAATCGACCAGGACCAGAGCCGCTTCCGCCAGATCGTGCGCGGGCGTGTGCGGAAGGAGCTCAAGAACTTCATGTCCCGGGGGGAGCTCTTCGGGCGCAAGGGCCGGGACCTCGTCTCCATTCCCCTGCCCCGCATCGACATCCCCCAGTTCCGCTTCGCCCCCAAGCAGACCCCGGGCGTCGGCCAGGGCGAGGGGGACGTGGGCCAGGTCCTGGGACCGGGGGAGGCCGAGGCCGGCTCCGGCGAGGCCGGCAACGCCCCGGGACACCACATCCTGGAGGTGGACCTCACCCTGGAGGAGCTGGCGGAGATCCTGGGCGAGGAGCTGGAGCTGCCTCGCATCGAGCCCCGGGGCAAGAAGAACGTGGTGACCGAAAAGGCCCGCTACAGCGGGATCTCCAATACCGGCCCCGACTCGCTGCGCCACTTCAAGCGCACCTACAAGCAGGCCCTGAAGCGCCAGATCGCCTCGGGGACCTACAACTTCGCCCAGCCCGTGGTGGTCCCCATACGGGAGGACACCCGCTACCGGTCCTGGAAGACCGTGAGCGTCCCCGAGACCAACGCCATCATCATCTACATGATGGACGTGTCCGGGTCCATGGGGGACGAGCAGAAGGACATCGTCCGCATCGAGTCGTTCTGGATCGACACCTGGCTCCAGAGCCAGTACTCCGGCCTGGAGACCCGCTACATCATCCACGACGCCGAGGCCCGGGAGGTGGACCGGGACACCTTCTACCGCACCCGGGAGAGCGGCGGGACGGTGATCTCATCCGCCTACGAGCTGGCCCTGCGCCTCCTCACCGAGGAGTACCCCCCATCGGATTGGAACGTCTACCTCTTCCACTTCTCCGACGGGGACAACTGGTCCCAGGGCGACACCCAGGAGTGCGTCACCCTGCTCCGGGACCAGATCCTCCCCGACGTGAACCTCTTCGGCTACGGCCAGGTGGAGAGCCCCTACGGCACCGGCCAGTTCATCCACGACCTGGACTCGGCCTTCCAGGGGCAGGAGAATCTCATCCTCTCCAACATCGAGAGCAAGGACTCCATCTACGATTCCATCAAGCAGTTCCTGGGGAAGGGCCGCTGAGCCCGGGCCTGGAGGATCCTTGAGCCTCACACCCGAGCTGGAGTCCACCCGGCAGCGCATCAGCGCCATCGCCCGGGGTTACGGGCTGGACTTCTACGAGACCATCTTCGAGATCCTGGACTACAAGGGGATCAACCAGGTGGCGGCCTACGGCGGCTACCCCACCCGCTACCCCCACTGGCGGTTCGGCATGGAGTACGACCACCTCTCCAAGAGCTACAGCTACGGCCTGCACAAGATCTACGAGATGGTCATCAACAACGAGCCGGCCTATGCCTACCTCCTGGAGGGGAACACCCTGGTGGACCAGAAACTGGTCATGGCCCATGTCTACGGTCATGTGGACTTCTTCAAGAACAACTTCTCCTTCGCCCACACCAACCGGAAGATGATGGACGAGATGGCCAACCACGCCACTCGCATCCGCCGCACCATCGACAAGCACGGGCTGGAGCCAGTGGAGAAGTTCATCGACACCTGCCTGTCCCTGGAAAACCTCATCGACATCCACTCCCCCTTCGTGGCCCGAAGCGCGCGGCCGGACGCCCGGACCGAGGACCAGGGCCGGGTGGACGTGCAGCGCATCCCCACCAAGGACTACATGAGCAGCTACATCAATCCTCCGGCCTACCTGGAGCAGCAGCGCCAGAAGCTGGAGGAGGACCGGCAGCGCAAGCGCAACTTCCCGGATGCGCCTGTCCGGGACGTGCTGGCCTTCCTGCTGCGCTACGCCCCCCTGGAGCCCTGGCAGCACGAGGTCCTCTCCATCATCCGGGAGGAGGCCTACTACTTCGCGCCCCAGGCCCAGACCAAGATCATGAACGAGGGGTGGGCCACCTACTGGCATGCCAAGATGATGACCGAGAAGATCCTGGACGACTCGGAGATCATCGACTTCGCCGACCACCACTCCCGGACCATGGGGGGCGCCAGCACCCGGGTCAATCCCTACAAGCTGGGTTACGAGCTGTACAAGGACATCGAGGATCGCTGGAACAAGGGCCGCTTCGGCAAGGAGTTCGAAAGCTGCGACGACATGGTGGCCCGGGCCGCCTGGGACAGGCAGCTCGGCCTGGGGCGCGAGAAGCTCTTCGAGGTCCGCCGCTTCTACAACGACGTCACCTTCATCGACACCTTCCTCACCGAGGACTTCTGCCACCGGCACAAGATGTTCCTCTACCGTTACAACCCCAAGACCGGGCACTACCACATCGCCAGCCGGGACTTCGCGGCGGTCAAGCAGGCCTTCCTGGCCCAGCTCACCAACATGGGCCAGCCCCTGGTCGAGATCCAGGACGCCAATCACCGGAACCGGGGCGAGCTTTACCTGACCCATCGCCACGAGGGGATCGACCTGAAGCTGGACGAGGCCCGGGAGACGCTCCAGGCCCTCCAGGCGGTCTGGAAGCGGCCTGTTCACCTGCAGACGGTGATGGGGGACAAGGGCAAGCTGCTCAGCTTCGACGGCACCGACCACCAGGAGAAGGACCTGCGGGATGCCGCCGCCGGCGAGGCGAGCTAGAATCCCCCCGGCAGCCCCACCCGGGAGCGGTATGAGCGACAACCACAGCACGGGCAGGCGACTCTTGGAGAGGCTGGAAGCCCGCGGCGGCCCCGTGACGGAGATCCGGCGACCCGGCGGCCGGGTGCGCCTGCGCTGCGCCGACGCCGACCGGCTCGGCGTGCTCGTGGAGGCCATCCTGGTGGACCAGGTGCCCGGGGAGGTGGGCGCCGGACAGCTGCGGGAGCGGCTGGAGGCCCTGAGCCGGCGGGTCGATTACCTGCCCGAGCGGCTGGCCCTGGTGGAGCACGATCCGGCCCGGACAGGGGCCCTCATGCGCTCGGAGCGGCCGCACTGCGCCGGCGCCAGCCGGGAGTACTACGAGCTGCGGGTGGAGCGCAACCGGAACGCGGCCTTCCGCCGCTTCCGGCAGCCGCCGGGGGCTGCCGGGCGGGTGGCCGTGCCGGTCCTCCTGGACCGTGAGACCCTCGCGCGCCTCGTGGACGACCTGATGTCCGCCCTGGCCGCGTGAGCCGGCCCCGGGAGGAGAAGGCTCGCGTCATCGCGCTGGCCGGCGGCAAGGGGGGCGTGGGGACCACCCTCCTGTCTGCCAACCTGGCCATCCACCTGGCCCGGCAGGGCCGGGAGGTGGTGCTCCTGGACGCCGCCACGGGCGGCCCTGCGGCCCACGCGCACGTGGGGCTCCCCTTCCCCGAGGCCCACCTGGGAAGGCGGATCGAGAAGAACTCCCCCGGGCTGGCCGAGTTGCTGGTCACCGGAGGCATCCCCAGCCTCAAGCTGCTGGCCGGCCTGCCCGACCGTCCCTCCATGCCCCCCCGCCCCGACGGGCTCATGGGCGCCGTGCTGCGGGAAACCGCGGGACTGAGCTGCGACTTCGTGGTGGCCGACGTGGGCTCGGGGCGTAGCGCCGCCGTGCGCCAGGCCTGCCTGGCCGCCGACCTGGTGCTGCTGGTGAGCACCCCCGAACCCGAGTCGCTGCGGGCCACGCTGCGGCTGCAGGCCGGGATCCTGTTCGGGGCGCTGCAGGAGGCCCTTGGGGCCGAGCGGGCCTCCGGCCTGGAGCGGCGATTCGCCGCCCGCGGCCTGCGCTCCATCCTGGAGAGTCTCAAGGAGGACGAGGAAGGATACCGGGAGGTGGTCTCGGCGGCCCGCGCCCGGGGATTCGGCCTGCTCCTGAACCAGGTGCGCACCAGCGCCGACGTGCAGGCCGCCACCCGCCTGGGCGCGGTCCTGTCCATGGTCCAGGCCATCGTGGTGGATCCGGTCCACACCCTGGAATACGACCTCTCGGTGCTGCAGGCGGCCGGCGAGCAGCGGGTCCTGTCCCAGCGCTATCCCAACGCCCCGGTCTCCCGGAGCCTGGAGCGGCTGGCCTACGGCCTCATCTCGCCCCCCTCACCGCCCCGCTTCCGCGGCGGCGATCGTTACGCCCCGGTCTCCACCTGGCACCACTACCGCCTCCTGGCCCTGGACCCCAAGGCCACCCCCCGCGAGGTCCAGCGGCACTACGAGTGGATCCGCGCCCCGTTCCAGGCCGGCGGCGAGGCCGAGGCCGTGGCCAGCCGCGAGCACCTGGATGGCATCCTGGCCCGGGTGGAGGCGGCCTACCGGACGCTGATCTTCCTGGAGAACCGCCGGGAGTACGACCGCCAGCTGGTGGCCTCCGGAATCCTGGAAGCGTCGGACCTGCGGATGCTGGAGGGAGACGAGGCACAGGGTCCGGCGGTCGACCCCGAGGGGGGCCAAGAGGGAACCGCCGTCGAGGACGGGGAAACCGCACCGCAGCCGGCGGCATCCAAGGACCCGCCGGCGACGGAACCCGGCGCCGAGGCCGACGGGGCCCGGAGCCAGGAGCCGCTGGCGCCCAGCGGCCCCGCGCCGGGGCGGCCCTACTCGGGGGCGGTGCTCAGGGACCTGCGCCAGCGCCGGCGCCTGGACCGGGAGCGCATCGCCGAGATCACGAAGATCCGCGTGCACCAGATCGAGGCCATCGAGGATGACCGCTACCCGGACCTGCCCGTGCCGGTGTTCCTCCGCGGCTTCCTCAAGGCCTACGCCCGCTGCCTGGAGCTGGACCCCGAGGAGGTGGCGGGAGACTACTTGAGCTCCTACGAGAGCTGGCGGAGCATGCAGCCTTGAGCACCGATCTGGATCAGGGCGAGGGGGGGCTGCGGGAGCTGCACTCCGAGGCCGACCTGGAGGGCTGGTTCTCCTCGGGAGCGAAGCCGCGGGAGCGCTGGGGGATCGGCCTGGAGTACGAGCGCCTGGGCGTGTTCGTCGAGACGGGGCAGGCCATCCCCTACAGCGGGGAGCGGTCGGTCAGCGCCCTCCTGGAGGAGCTGGTCCGGGAAGAGGGCTGGCTCGCCGTACGGGAGGGGGCCCATCCCATCGCCCTGACCCGGGCCGGCAGCGCCATCACCCTGGAGCCCGGGGGGCAGACCGAGCTGTCCAGCCGCATCCACACCGATCTGGCGGCCATGCGCGATGAGCTGTGCGCCTTCGTGAGGAACCTGAACCAGCACAGCGCCTCCCGGGGGATCGCCTGGATCGGCCTGGGGCTGCAGCCCTTCACCCTGCGCGAGGCCATCCCCTGGGTCCCCAAGGCCCGGTACGGGATCATGTCGGCGCACCTGGGCCGCACCGGACGGCTGGCCCACGACATGATGAAGCGCACCGCCGGAATCCAGGTGAACTTCGACTACGCCTCGGAGGCCGACGCGGCCGCCAAGTTCCGGGCCCTCATGGCCCATTCCGCCGTCATCACGGCGCTGTTCGCCAACTCCCCCCTGTCCGGAGGCGAGCCCACCGGCTTCATGTCCACCCGGGCGGCCATCTGGATGGAGACCGACCCGGCCCGCTGCGGCCTGCTGGAGCTGGCCTTCGCGGACCGCCCCTTCTTCCAGGCCTACCTGGACTACGCCCTGGACGTCCCCTGCATGTTCGTGGTGCGGGACGGTCGCTGGCGGGATGTGGGCGGCAAGACCTTCCGGCGCTTCCTGCGCGAGGGGCACGAGGGGCTGGCGGCGCGCCAGTCCGACTGGGAGCTGCACCTGACCACCCTCTTCCCGGACGTGCGCATGAAGCGGTTCCTGGAGGCGCGCTTCGCCGATTCCGGCGACGCCTCCCTGGCCATGGCCCAGGTGGCCCTCATCAAGGGGATCGTCTACGACGAGGTGGCCACGGCCGCGGCGTGGGATCTGGTCCGGGACCTGACGTGGCAGGAGCGCCTGGCGCTGCACCGGGACGCGGCGCGCCACGGCCTGGAGGCCCGCGCCGGGCGTCGACCCCTCCACGCCCTGGCGGCCGATCTGGTGCAGGTGGCCCGGGCCGGGCTGGAGCGCCAGGCCGCGGGCGGCGGCGCCAACGAGACCGGCTTCCTGGCCCCGCTGGACGTGATCCTGGGCGACGGCGAATCCCCGGCCCGCCGCCTTCTGCGCCTGTGGGAGCAGGACATGGGCCGGGACCCGCGCCGCCTGGTGGCCCACCTGTCCAGCGTCAACATCGACTGCTACACCTGCTAGGCGGGCGCCTCCATGGACCGGTGGCAGAAGGGAGTGTGCGCCGCCGCTCTCGCCGCCGGTCTCCTGATCATGTTGTCGGCCGGCGCCGACCGCGCCCTGCGCTCGGACCTGGACACGCTGGCCACCCAGATTCCTGACGACGCTTACTACTACCTGCAGCCCGCCTTCCTGTTCAAGGACCACGGCGAGTTCACCTTCGACGGGGTGAATCCCACCTACGGCTTCCAGCCCCTCTGGGAGCTCGTGCTGGCCGGGTTGGCCAGCCTCCACCAGGACAAGGCGGCGTTCCTGCGCAGCGCGCTGCTGACGGGCCATGTCCTGCACACCGCGACGGCGCTGGTGGTCTTCCTCATCGTGGCCACCCTGGCCGGCGGGCGCCGGGGACGGGCGACTCCGGCATGGGTCCTCCTGGGGAGTGCCCTGTACCTCCTGAACCTGCCTCTCCGCGGCGCCTCCACGGTGGGCATGGAGAACGCCCTCTACGGCCTGGTCCTCGCCCTGACCCTGCTGGCCCTGGCCCGGGAGTTCGTGGAGGCAGGTGGCCCGCGGTCACCATGGGCCTGGCTGGTGGGCGCCGGCGCGGGCCTGGGCCTGCTGGCGCGGCTGACCCCGGCCTCCCTCCTGGTGGCGTGCGGCCTGGGGATCTTGATGGGGCGGCGGCGGCCCAGGGACCTGGCCCGGTTCGCCGGCGGGGCGGCCATCCCCCTGGCCCTGTGGCTGGCCTATGCCTGGCTGGCCTTCGGGGCCCTGCTGCCCATGGCCGGCCATCGCAAGCTGCAGGAGTTCCGGCTGGCCGCCGCGTCGGGTCGTCTCCTGGAGGATGCTCCCGCCATGCTGGCCCGGTCGGGGCAGTACCTGAGGGAGATCCTGGCCTTCTCGGCGGGCGCGCCCTCCCGCCTGTTCCACCCAGGCGATGTCTGGCTCGCCTGGGCCCTTCCCGCCCTGGCCCTCTCCGCCGGCGCCCTGGCCCTGGTGGCGGGGCTGCGCCGCGGCCGGCAGGGGCTTTCGCAGGGCGCAGGGGCAGCCGCGTTCCTGCTGGGGCTGGCCCTGGCCGGCTCCAGCCTGGCTCCCATCCTGCTCTTCTACATGGGCGAGGGGATCTTCTACGCCAACTGGTACGTGGTGGAGCCACCCCTGCTCCTGGCCGTCGCTCTCCCTTTGGCGCTGCCACGGCCCGGCCACCGCACGGGGCGGTTCCTGGCGGTGGTGGTGAGCGGCCTGCTGGTGGCCGGCGCCCTCACCGCACGCGGCTGGCTGGCCCCCTTCTCCGTGTCCCCGCTGGATCCGGCATCCTGGCAGCAGAGCATGTTGCGGGCCGCGAGGCACGTGAACCACCACCTCCCCCCTGACGCCCGGGTGGGGGCGTTCAATGCCGGCCTCCTGGGCTATTTCGCCCACCGCACCGTGATCAATCTGGACGGCCTGGCCAACAACGAGGTCCTGCGCCATTCACTTGCGGGCCGGCCGCTCCTGGACTACGTGCGCTCCGCCGGTATCACCCACATGGTGGACGCGCTCCCCGCGGGAGGGTGGTTCGGCCATCCCCTGGCCCACTACGAGGTCCTGGAGGTCCTCCCCTTCACCGGACACCATCCTCCCGGCTACTTCATCGCCGCCGTGCGGTGGGCCCCCTACCCACCCATGTTGATCGAGCCCGCCGCCTCCGGCGTGGAGCTGATGCCCTGGCGGCCCGCCGGTGCGCTGCCGCCGGCGCAGAAGGTTCTCCGCCTGCCGGCATCGGCGGCGCCTGGCGCACTACACATGGAGCTGGACGGCAGCTACGTCCAGATGAGGTTTCGAGTGGAGTGGGAGGCCGGCGGACCTGCCGTGGTCATGCTGGCGGACGGAGAGGAGACCCTGGTGCTCTCTCCAACCACGCCGGGGCACGAGGAGGGGCTCGAACCGGCACCTCTGGACCTGACCGGGGTGGCGAGGCTGCGCATCACGACCCGGCCCGCCAACTCCGTGGGAAACGCCTGGCTGACGGATCTGAGGTTCGAGCCGCGACCGCCTCAGCCCGCCGCTCCAGGCGCCGCCCCCTAGCCCGGCTCCTCACCCCGGATGCCGTACTGCTTCATCTTGCGGTAGAGGCTGGAGCGCTCCAGGCCCAGCAGCTCCGCCGCCCGCGACATGTTCCCCCCGGCGTCCTGGATCTTCTTCAGGATGAAGCGCCGCTCGAAGTCCTCGCGGCCGTCCTTGAGGCTCGGGTAGTCGGGCAGGGGTCCCCCATCGTCCCTCGCGCCGCCCCGGACCACGGCGGGCAGATCCGCCAGATCCACCCGCTCCTTCTCCACCAGGATCACCAGGCGCTCCACGATGTTGCGCAGCTCGCGGACATTCCCCGGCCAGTGGTAGGCCGTGAGGGCCCCGGCGGCGGCTCCGGTGAAGGTCTTGGCCGGCTGCCCGTAGCGGCGGGCGAACTGGGCGGCGAAGTGCTCCGCCAGCCGCATGACGTCATCGCCCCGCTCCCGCAGCGGGGGCACCTTGATGGGGATGACGTTCAGGCGGAAGAAGAGGTCCTCGCGGAAGCGCCCGGCGGCGATCTCCTCCTCCAGATCCTTGTTGGTGGCGGCCAGCACCCGCACGTCCACCTTCACGGTGGTGGCCCCGCCCACCGGCTCGAAGGTCTGCTCCTGGAGGACGCGCAGGACCTTGGCCTGCACCTTGAGGCTCATGTCCCCCACTTCGTCCAGGAGCAGCGTGCCCTCGTCGGCCAGATCGAACTTGCCCTTCTTGGTCTCGGTGGCACCGGTGAAGGCGCCCTTCACGTGGCCGAACAGCTCCGACTCGATGAGCTCCTCGGGGATGGCGGCGCAGTTCACCTCGATGAAGGCCTCGTCACGGCGCGCCGAGTGGCGGTGGATCATGCGCGCCACCAGCTCCTTCCCGGTGCCGTTCTCGCCGAAGATCAGGACCCGGGCGTCGGAGGGGGAGGCCCGCAGGATCTGGGAGCGCAGGGACTGGATGGGCGGGCACTCGCCGATGATCTCCTCGTCGCCCACCAGCTGCTCCGAGAGGATGCGGGTCTTCTCCAGGAGGCGGCCCTGGCGCACGGCGTTGCGCACCGTCACCAGGATCTTCTCCAGGGACAGGGGCTTCTCCACGAAGTCGTAGGCGCCCAGCTTGGTGGCCCGCACCGCCGTCTCGATGGTCCCGTGCCCCGAGATCATGACCACCGCTGCCGCCGGTGCCAGCTTGCGCAGGTCGGGGAGGATCTCCAGACCGTCCCGCCCGGGCATCCAGATGTCCAGGAGGATCACGGCCGGCGGCGCGGCCTTCACCGCCTCCAGGGCCTCCTCGCCGCTTCCGGCGCAGGCCACCTGGAACCCCTCGTCCTCCAGAATGCCCGTCAGCGTGCGCCGGACCCCCGCCTCGTCGTCCACCACCAGGATGCGCTGTCCCGCCATCCGCCGTCCTCCTCAGGCCCTGTAAGGGATCTCGATGATGAACCGGCTGCCCCGGGGCTGATTCTCCTGGAAGCGCACGGTCCCGTCGTGGTCCGAGACGATGCGGTGGACGATGGCCA
>JBFGDW010000013.1:0-23900 GCA_041580435.1 Candidatus Polarisedimenticolia bacterium
CAGGCCCAGGGTCCAGACGCACCCCGCGGTCACCGGCAGCAGGGCCAGCAGCGCGCCACGGATCGACCCGCGCAGCGACACGAGGATCATCACCGCCACCAGCAGCGCCGCCCACAGGCTGAGCCGGCCGAACTCACGGGCCACGTGGTCCTGCAGCTCCACCGCCAGCAGGGGCGCTGCCGCCACCACCGCTCCGGGGGAGGCCGCGGCCACCGCCTCCTGGATCCGGCGGCCGGCGTCGCTCCCCCAGTCCACACCCGAGGCGCGGACGTGCAGCGCCGCCACGGCGCCGGAGCGGTTCACTCGGATCAGCTCGCGCAGCCAGTCGGGCCAGGCCTCCGGCGGCACCGGCGGCGGCGCCTCGCCCGCAGCGATGGTGTCCAGGACCTGGAGAGGCGCCGCGAATCGCTCCAGCCGGAAGCCGGCCTCCGCTAGCCCCCGGCGCAGCGCCTCCACCCCGGATGCGGTCTCCGGTCCGGACAGGTGGACCAGGCGCTGGCGGAGGAGGTCCCCTCCGGCCAGCCAGTCTCCCGGGCCGCGCACGGCGGCGCCGGGGAGCACGCCGGCCAGGCGCGCCTGCACCGCCCTTGACCGGTCCAGCGCCGCGTCCAGGTCGGCGGCCGGCACCAGGATGGTGAAGGCATCCCGCCCCCAGTCGAAGTGCTCCACCAGCATCCCCTCCGCCTGGGCGCTGGGGCGCCCGTCCGGGCGCAGGACGCGCAGGTCGCTGCCGAACTCCAGTTGTGTCGCCGCCGCCAGCGTCACCGCCGTCACGACGGCGGCCAGGAGCAGGACGGCGAGCGGCCGGCGCCCGGCCAGTCCGACCAGCGCGTCCACGCCCCGCCCCGCCCCGACCCAGAGCAGCCCGTCGCTGCGGGCGCGCCGCCGCTCCAGGGAAGCCCCCAGCATGAGAGCAGGCGCGCCCACGGCGGCGGTGGCGGCCAGGATCGCCAGGATGCCGGTGGCCACCACCGCACCGAGCTCCGCCACCGGCGGGAACCCGGCAGCCAGCAGCACCAGGAACGCCCCTGCCGTGGTGGCCGCCGAGGCCAGGATGGCGGGGCCGGCGCGGCGCAGGGTGGCCGCCAGGGCCTCCTCCGGCCCCCGCCCGGCCAGCCGCTCCCCCCGGAAGCGGACAACGCCGTGGACGCCGTAATCCACGCCCAGCCCCAGCAGGATCGAGCCGAAGGCGACCCCCACCACGCTCACACCGCCCCGGGCCAGGCTCACCAGACCTCCCGTCCAGACCACCCCCGCGGCCACCGTGAGCACCAGCGCCGCGGGGAGGGCCACGCCCCGGAAGAACAGGACAAGGATGACGGTGATGGCCAGCGCCGACCCCGACACGGTGCGGATGATGTCGCCGCGGATCGCCTCCTCGTCCTCGGCGGCATAGAGAGGCCCGCCGGCGGCGTGGCAGGCCACCGGTGCATCCACCTGCGCCTGCGCCGCGGCGCAGGCGGCCGCGATGGCCGCGCGCAGCTTGCGGCCGGAGCCCGGGTCCAGCTCCGCCGCCTCCGGAGTGACCAGCACCAGCGCGGCGCCGCCGCCCGGCGCCAGGAAGGCGCCAGTGGCCGGGTCCAGCGTGCCCAGCGCGCCCGCCCCCGGGAGCGCCCCCTCCTCACCGGCCAGGGCCAGCGGATCGACCTGCGACAGGCGCGCCTCCAGCCCACCCGCCGGCCCCAGCAAACGCGCCCGCAGGTGGCGCCCCCGGGCCGCCGCCGCCTCGGGCCGCAGGCGGGCCCGCACCTCCTCCGCCGGCACGGCCGGCAGCAGCGCCAGTCTCGGCAGCACCCAGCGGGCCACGAAGGCCTCGTCCTCCGGGTCCAGTCCCGACCGGGCCGAGGCCACCCCCTCGCGCCCGATCAGATCCTCGGCCAGCGCCGCTGCCGCCGCGGCCAGATCACCGGCCGAGGCCGCGCTCGTTCCGGCGCCGGGCGCCGGGACGAGGACCACCTCCACCCTCTGGATGCCGCCGAACGTCTCCAGGTAGTCCCGGTAGGCGGCGGTGGCGGGCGCCCCCTCCGGGAGCAGATCCAGCAGCCGCGTCTCCACCCGCAGGCTGGACGCCTGCCAGGCGGCCAGGCCGGTGGCGGCCAGGGATGCCGCCAGCAGCAGGCTCCAGGCGGGCCTCAAGCGGACGCGCCGGCGTCCACGACCAGCGTCTGGCCGGTGATGGCCGCCGCCCCCTCCGACAGCAGATAGGCCACCGCGCCCGCCACGTCGCCGGGCGCCACCCCGGCGGCCAGGCACTCGCCGGCGCGCAGCGCCGCCGTCCGCGTCTCCGACAGGTCGGCGGTCATGCCGGTGTCGACGAAACCCGGCACCACGGCGTTGACGCGAATCCCCCGCCGCCCCACCTCCCGCGCCAGGGCCCGGGTCATCCCCAGCAGCCCGGCCTTGGCGGCGGCATACGCCCCCTGGCCGGCCACACCGTGCAGCGCGCTCAGGGACGAGACGTTGACGATGGATCCGGCGCGCCGGTGCACCATGCCCGGCAGGACCGCCCGGCAGCAGCGGAAGGCCCCGCCCAGGTTCACGTCCAGGACCGCGTCCCAGAGCGCGTCGGGGGTCATGGCCAGCAGCGCCTCGCGCCGCAGTCCGGCATTGTTGACCAGACCCGCCAGGGGCCCTTGCGCCGCCTCCACCTCGGCCACCAGCTCCTCCGGACGCTGGCGGTCGGCCAGGTCCAGGGCGTAGGCCCGGGCCAGGCCTCCCGACGCGGCCTCCAGCTCCCGCGCCTCCTCGCCGGGACGCCGCGCGGTGAACGCCACCGGGATCCCCCGCTCCACCAGCCCCAGGACGATGGCCCTGCCGATGCCGCGGCTGCCGCCGGTCACCAGGACGGTCTGTGCACCCATTCCCCTCTCTCCAGGCGCGCCCGCGCCACGGCGCGCGCAATGCGCAGGCTGTCCACCAGCGGCCGGTAGTGGCTGGTGGGCAGGCCGTCCACGAACCCCAGGCGGATGGGCACCTCGCGGACGCGGAAGCCGGCCCGGGCGGCACGCACCACCACCGCGCTCTCGGCGTCGAAGCGCGCCTCCGGGAACCCGGTGGAAGCCAGCAGGCCCCGGCGGTAGAGCCTGAAGCCGCTCTGCACGTCGCGCAGGGGCAGGCCCGCCACTCCGGCGATGAGCCGCGAGGAGAGAGTGTTGCTGGCGCGCCGCACCGGGCTCATCTGGTCGAACAGGTGCGCCCGGCTCCCGACGATGAGATCACCCCCCTCCGCGGCCGCTGCCAGCAGCACCGGGATCTCCTCGGGGAGATGCTGCCCGTCGGCGTCCAGGGTCACCACCGCGTCCACGCCGCGGGCGAACAGGTCGGCGAAGGCGGTGCGCAGGGCGGCCCCCTTCCCCTGGTTGACCGGGTGACGCACCGTGCGCGCACCGGCGGCCCGCGCCTCCCGGCCGGTGTGGTCGCTGGAGCCGTCATCCACCACCAGCACCTGCTCCAGTAACGGCAGGGTGCGCCGCACCACGTCGCCGATGCTTCCCCCGGCCTGGTACGCCGGGATGGCCGCGGCCACCTTGATCCGGCCAGTCACGCCGCCTCCAGCACGAGCCAGGAGTGGCCGCCCCCGGCCGACGCCGTGGTCACCAGCAGCCGCCGGGGCGCCGGCAGATCGCCTCCTGGATGGGGGACGACTCCCAGATGGGGATCGGCCTCCTGGAATCCTCCGGGAGACACACGCGCCCCCTCCAGGATGGCCAGCGCCGCCGGCAGGAGGCTGCCGCCGTACTCCCCCAGGATCCCCTTGGGCGCGTGCAGCGGCGGCAGCGGCGCGCCGTCCCACGCGGCACGCAGCACCTGGGCCTCCACCGCGTCCCCACCGTGGGATCCCGAGGCACCCGAGACGATCCGGTCGATCTGCCCTGGCTCCAGATCGAAGCGCACGAGCCCGCCGCGCAGCGCTCGCCCCAGCGCGTCGGTGTCGCGCCCCCACCCGGCGGCGGGAGCGCTGGGATCGAAGGCGCTCCCCCAGGCGCGCAGCCAGGCCCGCGTCCGCGCGCCCCGGCGGCGGGCCGCCCCCTCGTCCTCCAGGACGAGCACGGCGGCCCCCTCGCCGGCCAGACAGCCTGCGCGCCGCCGGTCCAGCGGCCGCGGGATCTCCGTCTCGCCAGGGGCGGAGCGGACCAGGGCGCCGAAACGATCGAGAAGGGCGTGGAGCAGCGGCGTCATCTCCTCCACGCCACCGGCCAGCATGCAGGCGGCCTTCCCCGATGCGATGGCGGCCGCCGCCCTGGACGCGGCCAGCAGCGGGCTCCCCTGCCCCTGGCTGAGGGTGAGGCTGGGACCGGCCGCCCGGCAGTGGATGGCAATCTGGGCCGCCGCGGCGTTGGCCACGCATTCGGTGAACAGGGATGGCGAGGCGGCATCGGGGCCCTCCGACTCGATCTGCTCCAGGAGGCGCTCGGTGAAGGAGGCCGGGCCGAAGCTGGTGCCCAGGGCCACCCCCATGGCCGGATCGGGGGCCGCGGACAGAGGACGCGCCGCATCCTCCAGGGCCTGGCGCGCGGCCGCCACCGCCAGGCGCGAGGGGGGGCTCATCCGTCGCGCCACCAGCGGGGGGATCCAGCGGCCCAGGTCCAGACGCGGAACCCGGGCCGCCTGCCGCGCGCGGCGGGGCCGGGCGGCACCGGGGAGGGGATCCACCGGCAGGGCGCGGACGGCACCTTCCTGCAGGGCTTGCGCCAGCGACTCCACGCCGCCTCCGAACGGGTGCAGCACGCCGGCACCCGTCACCACCACCCGGCCGCGCCGGCCGGTCATGGTGCCCCTGCCGGACCCATGACCAGCGCGGCGTTGCAGCCGCCGAAGGCCAGGTTGAGGGAGACGGCCGCCGCGCCGGCGGCAAGGGGCTCGGCCCTTCCGGTCACCAGGCGCACCGGCGTGGCCGGATCCACTTCCGCCGGCCCCGGGCTCGGCGGGAGCATGCGGCGCTCCAGGGAGAGGGCGACGGCCGCCGCCTCGATGGCGCCGGCCGACCCCAGGAGGTGACCCACGGCCCCCTTGGTGGCGGCCAGGGGGATCTCCCGCGCCCGGGAGCCGAACACCCCGGACAGCGCCTTCCACTCGGCGGCGTCGTTGTGGGGCGTGCCGGTGGCGTGGGCGTTGATGCTGCCGATCTCCTCCGGCTGCCGGCAGGCGTCGTCCAGAGCCTGGCGCAGGGCGGCCGCCGCGCCACGCCCCTCGGGATGGGGCGCGGTCATGTGGTGGGCGTCGGCGGCGCACCCCGCGCCCTCCAGCACGGCCAGCGCCCGTGCCCCTCGCGCCGCGGCGCGCGCCGGGAGCTCCAGCACCAGCACCGCGGCTCCCTCCCCCAGGGACAGCCCGGCTCGTGCGCGCCTGAACGGCAGGCAGGCTGCCTCGTCCACCGATCGCAGGGCGTTGAAGCCGGCGTAGGTCAGGGCGCAGAGCGCGTCGCTGCCGCCGGCCAGCGCCACCTCCACCTCCCCGGCCCGCAGCGCCTCCAGCGCCTGCCCCAGCGCCAGGGTACCCGAGGCGCAGGCCGAGGCCACCGTCTCCACCGGACCGCGGACCTGCAGGTCCCGCGCCACCGCCTCGGCCGGGCCGCCCACCTGCTGGGAGACCAGGTCGGCCAGCCGCGGGCGCTCCCGCCCCGGCCGCCGCCAAGCGGCATAGAACCGCTCCGCCTCCAGCATGCCGCCGGTGCTGCTGCCGAAGAACAGGCCCGCCGCCTCCCCCAGGGTGTCCAGCCCGGCCTGGGCCAGGGCCTCCCATGCAGCGGCCAGGGCGAAGCGGTCGGCGCGGGAGAGGCGCCGGTCGTGAAGGCTGCGGCGCAGCTCCGGCGGCGGTGGCGGCACCTCGCCGGCCAGCCGGGTGCGGAAGGGGCGCGGTGGCAAGTGGCGGAGCGGGACGAGGAAGGTGCGCCCGCTCATCAGGCCGTCCCAGAACCGTTCCCGTCCCCACCCCGTGGCCGCCACGACGCCGACGCCGGTGATGGCCACCTGCCGGGCGGGGCCCCCGGTCATGCCGCGGGGCCCTCCCGGGCCGCCAGGCGCTCCTGGACGTAGCGCGCCAGGCTCGCGGCCGATCCGAACACCGACGGATCGACCTCGTGACTCTTGATCTTGATCCCGAACTCCTTCTCCAGCGCCACCACCAGCTCCAGGGCATCCACCGAGTCCAGTCCCAGCCCCTCGCCGAAGAGGGGATCCTCGTCGCCGATCATCCCGGGCTCGACCCCCTCGAGGCTGAGGCTCCTGATGATGAACTCCTTCATCTGCTCGGGGGTTGTGGGCTGGCTGGACACGGCATCCTCCGCGCCCCGGCCGTCGCCCGCCGGGGCCGCTGGCGGCGAGATCGGATAGACTGATCGGCGCCGCAGCGGGGCATTATAAACTCCCGCGCGCCGCGGCGGTCGGCGGGCCGCCCTCGAGGCCTGATGCGAGACGATCCCCTCCTCCGGTGCTTCGACCGCCTCCTGGCCCGGTCGCCTTCCACGGTCCTGGTGGCGTCCCCCGACGGCGTCTGCACCCGGGCCGATCTGGACGCCCGGGCCCGCGCCGCGAGCCAGGCGCTGGCCGGGGGGGCGCCGGCAGCCGGGATCGCGGTCGGGCTGCAGGCACCGGGCGGACCGGCCTTCCTCGCCGGCCTGCTGGCGCTGCTCCGCTCCGGGCATCCGGCGGTGCTTCTGGACAGCCGGCTTCCCGGCGATGCCCGCCGCACCCTGGCCCGGGGCCTCGGCTTCTCGGCGTGCCTCATCACGTCGGCCCCGTGGGCGGCCGGGCCCGGCGACTGGCGCCTGGAGCGGCTGGCGCCGGAGGCGGAGGAGATGGCCGGACCGCCGCCGCCAGGGACGGCGGTCATCAAGGTCACGTCGGGATCCAGCGGGCAGGCGCGGGGCGTGGCCACGCCGTCCGAGGCCCTGCTCGCCGACGACGCCGCCCTCACCGCCAGCATGGGGATCCGGGACGAGGACCGCCTCCTGGCCGCCATCCCCCTCTCCCACTCCTACGGCCTTTCCAGCCTGGCGGTGCCGGCCCTGGCCCGGGGCGTGATCCTGGTGGTCCCTGGCGAGGCGGCGCCCCTGGCTCCCATGGCGGCCGCGGCAGCGTGCGCCGCCACGGTCTTTCCCACCGTGCCGGCCTATATCACCGCGCTGGTCCGGCTGGCCGAGCCGGCCCCGGTGCCTCCCTCGCTGCGGCTCATCCTGGCGGCCGGCGCGCCGCTGGCGGCGGACTCCGCGGCGCGATTCCGCGACCGGCACGGGCGGCCCGTACACGTCTTCTACGGCGCCAGCGAGTGCGGCGGCATCTGTTTCGACCGCGACGGCACGGCGGCGGAGTCGGGGACCGTGGGGGAGGCGGTGGAAGGGGTGCGGATCGAGCTGGCCCCGTCCGCCGGGGCACCTCCTGGGACCGGCCGGGTGGTGGTGGGCTCGCCGGCGGTGGCGAGCTGCTACTGGCCAGCTCCCAGCGGCGAGCTGGAGGGGGGCCGCTTCGCGTCACAGGACCTGGGCCGCTGGCAGGGCGAGCGGCTGGCGCTCTCGGGCCGGCTCGATGCGGTCATCAACGTGCGCGGACGCAAGGTCCATCCGGCCGAGGTGGAGCGGGTGCTTGCGGCACTGGCGCCGGTGGAGGAGGCCTCGGTGTACGGCCTGGCCCATGCCGGGGGGACCTCGGAGACGGTGCACGCCGTGGTGGCCTGTCCGGCCGGGAGCCTGTCGGTGGAGCAGGTCCTGGCCTGGTGCCGCGACCACCTGAGCGACTACAAGGTGCCCCGCAGCATCCGGCTGGTGCGGCGCCTGCCGCGCACCGAGCGGGGCAAGCTGGATCGCGCCGCGCTGCGCGCGCCGCGCCCCTGACCCCCGTGCCTCGCGCCTGGCACCCCTCCCCGTTCCTGCGTGCCTCCGCCGCCCTGCACCTGGCCGGAACGGCCGGCATCGCGCTGCAGCCGGGGCTGTGGCCCTGGGTGGCCGGCGCCCTGGTGGCTGACCATGCGCTGCTGGCGGCGGCCGGGCTCTGGCCCCGCAGCCGGCTGCTGGGGCCGAACCTGCGGCGCCTGCCGCCGGAGCGGGCGGCGCGAGGCGAGGTCGCCCTGACCTTCGACGACGGCCCCGACCCGGACGCCACCCCCGGCGTGCTGGAGATCCTGTCCCGGGCCGGCTGCAGGGCCTCCTTCTTCTGCGTCGGGCGGCGTGCCCAGCGGCATCCCGGGCTGGTGGCCGACATGGCGGCTGCGGGGCACGGCGTGGAGAACCACACCCACCGTCACCTGAAACGGTTCTCGCTGCTAGGGCCACGGGGCGTGGCGCGGGAGGTGGATGGGGCCCAGGCCGCGCTGACCGCCCTGGCCGGGAGGCCGCCGTCCTACGTGCGGGCCCCGGCGGGGTTGCGCAACCTCTGCCTGGAGCCGGTTTTGGCCCGGCGCGGCCTGCGCCTGGCCAGCTGGACCCGGCGCGGATTCGACTCGCTGCATGGCGATGCCATGGCGGTGGCCGGCCGGCTCCTGCGCCGCGCGGCGGCGGGGGACATCCTGGTGCTTCACGACGGCGGCGGCGCCCGGGACGGCCGCGGCCGCCCGGTGGTGCTGGAGGCGCTGCCCCGGGTCCTGGACGGGCTGAGCCGGGCCGGGCTGCGCCCCGTCCCGCTGCCCCCCGCCGACTGAGATGCAGCCGCCGCCGGCAGCCACCGGCCGCCGCCGCCGCCTGGGGCGGGCCCTGGCCGAGATGCACTTCCAGCTCCGCACCCAGGGAGGCACTCCGGCGCGCAAGGCGCTGGCTGTGTTCGTGGGTACCCTGGTGGGGTGCACTCCCCTGCTGGGACTGCACCTTCTCCTGTGCGCCGTGGCGGCGCGGCTGGCGCGCCTCAACCCGGTTCGCACCTACCTGGCCGCGCACATCAACAACCCCCTCACGGCGCCATTCCTGATCTACGGCGAGTGGGCGGTGGGGCACCGTCTCCTGGAAGGGGCGTGGCCGGCCCTGAGCCTGGCCGAGTTCCAGGCCGCCGGCTGGTCGGGGATCGGCGGCAGCCTCGTGCTGGGCAGCCTGACGGTGGGGCTCGTCCTGGGCGGGACGCTGGGGCTGTCGGCCTACGTCATCAGCGCCCGGTCGCGCCGCTCGCCGCTGCGCACCCGCCTGGTGGAGGCCGCGTCCCGGCGCTACGTCCCCGCAGGCAGCTTCACCTGGGAGCTCGTGCGCGCCAGGCTGCGCCTCGATCCGGTCCGGTTGCGCCTGCTGGAGGCGGGGCTCCTCCCGCCCCACGGCCTGCTGGTGGAGGTGGGCTGCGGCCGCGGGGTTCTCCTCGCCCTGGTCGCCGCGGCCCGGGAGCTGCACCGGGAGGGACACTGGTCCGACGAGCTGCCGCCGCCCCCCGGCGAGCTGAGGCTGGCGGGTGTGGAGCGGCGGGAGCGGCGTGCGTCGGCGGCGCGCATCGCCCTGGGGGAGGAGGCCCTGATCGAGGTGGCCGACCCGGCCTCCTGGTCTCCACCCGCCTGCGACGGCCTTGTCTTGCTGGACCTGCTCCAGACCCTGCCGGCGCCGGAGCAAGAGCGGCTGCTGGCGCAGGCGGCCCGGGCGCTGCGTCCCAACGGCGTGCTGGTGATCCGCGAGGCGGATGCCGCGGCTGGACTCCGCTTCCTCCTCCACCGCCTGCTCCGCGCGCTCCGGCCGCCGCGACGCGGCGACAGGAGGAGCGCGGGGAGCGAGCGCGGCGCTGGAGGCTGGCGGGCGCTGCTGGAGGGGGCCGGGCTGTCGGTGCGCAGCGAGCCGGCGCGAGGCTGGCTGGCGCCGGCTGGCGTCCTGCTGGTGGGGCGCCGGGCCTGCTGATCCGCCCGCGGCCTGCTCAGGGGGCGAGCCCGTGCGGCCAGGCCGCGGCCACCGCCTGGCGAAACGACTCCAGCACGGCGCGCTGCACCCCGCGCCAGGCCGCACCGCCGGCCGCGGGCAGACGCTGGCTCACCTCCAGCTCGAGTCCGGCGTACGCCCCGTCGGGATGGCGCAGGCGCAGGTCCCGGGTGAGGCCATCGGACGTTCCACGGTAGGGAGCGTTGAGACGCACCCGCAGCCCACCTGAGCGCCGGCCGGCGGCGAGCCCGGCCAGGGCCTCCTGCAAGACGGGCTTCCAGGCCCGGGCCAGCCGCCTCTCACCCGGCCGGCCCGGATCGAACAGCAGGCCCAGGTCGACATCGCGCCGCCGGCCATCCAGCACCGGCGTGAAGCTGTGGAGCGACAGGTGGACCACGGGGTGGCCCCCCCGGAACCCTGCCTCCAGCAGCCGGGCAACCTCCCGGCGGTACGGGTGCCAGAGCGCGTCCAGGATCGCCTCACGCTCCTCCCCCGGCAGCCGCCGTGTCCACGGCGAGAAGAGACGCGGATGCCCCAGGGAGCGGTTCAGGTCCACCACCAGGCGGCTGGCCCGGCCCACCGCCAGCGGTGCGCCCAGGGCGCGGGCCAGGACCCGCGCCAGCTCCAGGGCGCCGGGATCCCACCCCCGGTGGGTGTCCAGCGCGCGCCGGGCGCCGGCCAGTGCATCCCGCCACCGGGCGGGAACCCGGCGGCTGGCGTGCTCGCAGCTCAGGATGAGCCGCGGCGAGCCGCGGCTCACGCCGGCGCGTCCAGGAGCCGCCCCTCCTCCAGGCAGGCCGCCAGCTCGCGGCAGAGCGCCTCGATCCGATCCCGGCCGGGCTCCTTCCCCAGGAACCGGGACATGCGGCGCGCCAGCGGCCCCTGCTCCATGAGGTGGCGCAGGGCCCCGGTGATCTCCGCCCCGGGCACCGGCGCGGGCGGGAACCGCTCCAGGAGATCCAGCCAGAGCTCGCCGGCGGAGATCTTCACCTCGGGCACCCCCAGCAGCTCCAGATAGGCCTCGTCGTCGATGACCGCGTGGTCGCCGCGCCGGACCGTGTCCAGGAAGATCCGCGCCAGCGACTCCACCGGCCACTCCTTCTGCTCCACCAGCAGGGCGACCCGCTCGTCCACCAGGGCCCGCAGCACCGCCACCAGGGCGGTGCATATGGCCAGATCGGCCACCGGCGCCTCCTGGGTGTCGAGCACCCGGATCTCGATGGCGTCCCGGTCGAAGCGGGCAATGGCCCCCCGGGCGTTGAGCCACTCGTGCTGCAGGATCCCCTCGGGATCGTGGGGGGCCATGGCCTGGTACAGCGGCGCCAGGATGGCCTCCTCATAGGCCGCCCGGGTGAAGGCCGGCTCCGGGATCACCTGTCCGGTGGCCTGGGGGATGCGCCTGCAGTTGCCCCGGTAGACCTCCAGGCGGGTGTCCATGAGCCCGGTCAGGCGCCCGTCCATGAGGGGCGAGGCGGCGGCCAGGGCGGGCAGGATGGGCAGGAGCACCCGCACCGCAGCATGCAGGCGTCCGAACTCCTCGTCGCCGGCGAAGGGCAGGTTCAGGTGGACGCTCTGCAGGTTGGACCAGCCGTGCCCCTGGCAGCCGAAGACCCGGTCGAAGGCGGCGTAGATCTCCCCAGCCTCGTGAGGCCACAGCCGGGTCTCGGCGGCGGGATCCATGAGGGGGTGCATCCCCCCCGGCAGGAGCCGCCCCCCCAGCGGCTCCAGGTGCTGGTTGATGCGCCTCACGTCGGCCTGGAAGGCCTCATGGACGCCGTGCAGATCCGCCACCGGGCCGTTGGTCTTCAGCTCGATGACGTGCAGGGCCAGCTCGTTGGACCAGCACAGCGGCCCCCGCTCCACATCGCTGGCCGGCCCGCCAGCCTCGGCGGCCAGCAGCTTGTCGGCCACCGGCAGGACCGCCAGCCCCTTCCGGTCCACGATCATGTACTCGATCTCGATGCCGAAGCCCTGGAAGAGTCCCAGGGGATCCGCGCCGCTCATGCTCGCTCCAGCCCCCGCAGCGTCTCCAGCCGCCGCAGGAAGGTCTCCATGATGCTCCGGTACAGCTCCGACCCCAGCACCGCGTCCTCCACGCCGGCGTCCAGGCTGGGGTTGTCGTTGATCTCCATGACCACGGGCCGCCCGTCGATCTCCTTGAGATCCACGCCGTACAGGCCGTCCCCGATGAGGCGGGCCGCCCTGAGGGCCGTCTCCACCACGGCGGGCGGCGCGTCCTCCACCCGCAGGGTCTCCGTCTCCCCCTCGCCGGCCTTCACCCCGACCTTGTTGCGCTTGATGATCTGCCAGTGCTCACGGGCCATGAAGTACTTGCAGACGTAGAGGGGCTTTCCGCCCAGGATCCCCACCCGCCAGTCGAAGGAGGTGGGCACGAAGCGCTGGGCGATGACCAGGTCGGAGCGGTCCAGCATGCGCCCGGCCGCCTCCTCCAGCCCCGCCTCGTCATCCACCCGGACCACCCCCTGGGAGAAGGAGCTGTCCGGGAGCTTGAGGACGCAGGGCAGGCCCAGGTCCGGCACCACCCTGTGCAGGCTCCCCTTGTGGACGACCACCGTGTCGGGCATGGGCACGCCGTGGCGGCGGAGCAGCTCGTCCACGTAGACCTTGTTGCAGCAGCGGAAGATGGAGACGGGGTCGTCGATGACCACCAGCTCCTGGGACGCGGCCTTGCGGGCGAAGCGGTAGGTGTAGTGGTTCACATTGGTGGTGACCCGGATGAACAGGGCGTCGAACTGGGGCAGCAGGGCGTAGTCGTCCTTCTCGATGAACTCCATGGCCAGGCCCAGCTCCTCGCCGGCCTTGACGAACTGGCGCAGGGCGCGCGCGTTGGAGGGCGGCTCCTCCTCGTCGGGGTCCCGGAGGATGGCCAGGTCGAAGCGGGCTGCCTTGCGGCGAGCCGGAGAGAGGGCCGGCTGGGCGAAGACGTCCGCCTCCAGCTCCTGGAGCCGCGACTTGAGACTCCCGGGGATGGCGTGGGGCGAGACGGCGTTGACGCTGATGATGCTCCAGACCCCGGTGCGCACCTGCCGGCCGAAGGTGACCTCCAGAAACGGCGCCGGGAACAGCCGGAACAGCCGGGAGGAGAGGGCCTCGTACCGGCCGTCCAGGCTGCGGCCGAAGGCGATGAACCGGACCAGCTCGTCAGCGGGCTCGGGAGCCAGGGTCTTCTGCAGGAGCTCGTCCAGCTCCTCGGTGGCGCTGCGAATCAGGCCGATGCTCTTGAGATCCTGGATGGTGGTGATGGTGGGCAGCGGCTTGTGGCCGCGGGCCTCGGCCAGCAGAGACACGTAGTAGCCGGAGCTCTGGTACCGGTACGAGCGGCAGAGGTTGTAGACCCTGGCCCGGCGCCGCTCGGTGTAATAAGTGTCGGTGAGATAGGCCCGGGCCTCGGCCATCTCGGCGTCGGGGACGCTCACGGTCCAGTCGGCGGGGTTGTCCACCACGATGATGGTGCGCACGGCGGAGTGACCTCAGGCGCCTGGCCGGATGACCAGGAGATTGGCGTCATGGGTGAGCACACCCAGGAGGATGGCTCCCACCAGACGGTGGATGGAGACCTCGTAGTGCTGCCCCGGGGCCATGGGGTTGGGCAGCAGGGGATCGGCGACGCTCACGGTGCGCTTGCCGGCGTGATACGACGTCAGCACCACGAAGTGGCCGCTGGGCTCCCCGCGCACGTCGTCGTAGGCGTTGGTGGCCCCGTGCTCCCGGGCGGTGCGGTAAAGGTAGGTGGCGCTCAGCCCCGTGAGCAGCGGCGTGCCCGCCTTGAGGGGGCGGCGCAGGAGGGAGGGGGTCAGGTCCTCGTAGCGCAGCTGCCCGCCCCGTTCCAGGAACTCCAGGTAGGCGGCAGTGGCCTGCCGGGTGCGGGCCCCCTTCTTGTGGCGGAGCTGGGCCCGGAGGCGCTGGCGGATGTCGGGCCCCCCCGGCGCGAACCAGCTGGGATCAAACACCCTCAGGTTGTAGGTGTAGATGGTGGCTGTGTAGCCCCGGGCCAGGGCGTGGTTGGCCAGCAGGACGCCCAGGGTGCCCCCGCCTTCCAGGGCGGGGACCTGGTCGATGACGTCTTCCAGGGAGAGCCGCTCGCCGTAGAAGCGGTAGACAGCGTGCAGGGCGGTGGGGCCGCAGGTGGTGTCGTCGGGCTGGCGGTCGATGCTGAGAACGGTCATGGTGGCGGTTCCGGGCGCGGGGTCCGGCCACGACGCTCCACGGGCCGGCGCCATGGTAGCACGCCCCCCTGGGCTACAATGAGCGGGTTCGCGCCAGGACCCGTCGCGTCGGAGGTTCCCATGGCTCCCATGAACAAGGTGCGCGCCACGCTCCTCGCCCTGCTGGCGCTGCTGCTGCTCATCTTCGTGGCCCAGAACACCGAGGTGGTGTCGGTGCACTTCCTGGCCTGGTCCCTGAGCATGTCCCAGGTCGTCCTCATCGGCCTCACGGCCGGCCTGGGGTTCGGCTGCGGCTTCCTGGTGGCCCGCCTCCTGGGGCGGCGATCCGTGGGGTCCTGATGGCCGGGCCGGCCAGGCGCCGGCCCTAGAACACGGGCCCGAAGGTGACGTGGAACCGGGCCGCATCCTCGCCAGGCTCCCGGTCCAGCTTCCAGCCGTAGTACAGGCGCAGCGGCCCGGCGGGGGTGCGGATGCTGAACCCCGGCCCCGCCGTGAACTTCAGGTCGCCCAGGTCCAGGTCGCTGGCACCGGGAAAGACGTTGCCGCCATCCACGAAGACATGGAAGCTCATCCGCCCGGTGAGGGGGACGCGCAGCTCCTGGCTCAGCACGAACACGGAGGCTCCGCCCAGCGGCTTGTCGGTGAGAGGGTCGATGGGCCCCAGCCGGTCCTGCTTGTAGCCGCGTACCGACGAGATGCCGCCGGCGAAGAAACGCTCCGCCAGGGGAACGTCGGGGGTGTCGTTGTAGGGCCAGGAAAACCCCAGCCGGGAGGAGATGGAGTAGACCAGCCGGCGGGCGCCCAGGCTCAGGAACTTGCTCTGCTGCAGGAAGAGGCGGGCGAACTCGGCGTCGGATCCCAGCGGCTCGGCGTAGACCGACAGGTCGATGGAGCGGAAGCCGCCGTCCCGGGGGTTGAAGGGGTCGTCCAGGGTCTTCCGGATCCACGACGCCCCGAGGCTGGCCAGGATGCCCTCTTCCACCACCACCTCCTGGGGCGACACCTGGATGTCCGACAAGGTCACCTCCTCGATGCGGTAGCGCCCCTGAAGCGTGGTCTGGCTGCTCCACGGCCGCGAGAGCTGCAGCACCAGCGTGTCCCGGCGCTCGGTGAACCCCTCCCGCTCCTCCTCCCGCACGCCCAGCGAGCCCAGGAGATCCAGGTGGGTGCCCGCCACCCGGCGCAGGCCGCCCCGCACGGCGGCGAAGCGGAGGTCCTCGCTCCAGCGCCCCTGGAACGAGGCCGAGCCGGCCTGCCCCATGAGATTCCTGTTCCCCAGGGAGAAGGACAGCCGCAGCCCCTCCTCGTCGTCGAAGCCGGCGCCCACCGCCAGATCCAGGTTGTCCCGCTCCTTGACGCGCACCACCACGTGGCGCACCCCCTCCTCGCCGGCGGTCTCCCCCTGGATCACCACGCTGCGGAACAGGTCCAGATCCCGCACCCGCTTCTGGGCGGCGAAGAGGTCCTGGCGCCGGAACGGCTCGCCTGGGGTCAGCTTCAGCTCCCGCCGGATCACCCGCTCCTGGGTGAGCCGGTGCCCCTCGATCCGGATCTCCCCCACCCGGACCGCGGGCCCCTCGCGGATCTCGTACACCGCCTGCACGCCTCCGGCGTCCCGGGCCAGCCGCCAGAGGACCGAGGCGTCCGGGTGGCCCTCCCGGTCGTAGAGGCTCCGGAGATCCACCGCCACCTGCTCCAGCACCTCCGGATCGGGATAGCCGCCAGAGGGGAGGCTCAGTCGCGCGCGCAGATCGGCCTCGCTCCAGACCTTGTTGCCGGTGATCTGCACCCCGGTGAGGGGAAGGCGGGGGCCCTCCGACACGGTGAAGGTGATGGTGGCCTCGTCCCGGGAGGTGAAGGTCACCTGGGGCGGCGGCACCTGGACATCCAGGAAGCCGGCGGCCGCGTAGAGCCGGTGGATCGCCTCCCGGTCCTGCTGGAGGAGGCCGGGGGTCAGGAGCCGGTGCCGCAGCAGGTCCCGACCGGCGGAGACGAGGTGGTCGCGGATCCGTTCCCGCTCCAGGGCCTGCACCCCCTGGAGGACGACGCGGGTGGCGCGCACCTCGGGGCCGGGCGTCACCTCGAGCCGCACCTGGATGCCGGCCCCGGTCTCGCCGCGGTCGGCGCGGGCCTCGGCCCTCATCCGCCCGCGCTCGCGGTAGAAGGTCCGTGCCGCCTCCTCGGCCACCGCCGCCAGCTCGTCGTCGGTGATGAGCTCCATCCAGGCGTCGTCCACGGCCTGGCGCAGGGCCCGGGCCTCCTCCTTTCCGCGGGTCCCTTCCAGGATCAGCTCGGTGTGGGGGCCGGCCTCCACGGTGCAGGTCACCGGCACCGGCGCGCCGTCCTGGGGCCCCTCGGCGGCGTCGCACCGCACCCGGGCGAGACGGTAGCCCGCCTGCACCAGCACCCAGCGCGCCTCGGCGGCCGCGCTGAGCAGGTCCGTGGTCTCCACCCGCTGCCCCGGCCCGAACTTCATGGCCTTGCGCAGGGCCGCCTCGCCGGGGGGATCGGGAGCGCCCTGCACCAGGAGTGAGTCGACCTCGATGGCCTCC
The DNA here is from genome assembly GCA_041580435.1 of Candidatus Polarisedimenticolia bacterium. Lineage (GTDB taxonomy): Bacteria > Acidobacteriota > Polarisedimenticolia > SMYD01 > SMYD01 > JBFGDW01. Next base: position 16,551 of record JBFGDW010000013.1, read on the forward strand.
GTCGTGGGGTCCAGCGACGACCCCTCCGTGGCCGGTCGCCGGCCCCGGGTGAAGAAGCTGCGCACGTAGCGCGCCTCACCGGCAGTGGAGCCATCGTCTTCCCTGGCCGCCCGCAGCTCCAGGTGGGGCAGGATTCTGTACCTCAGGTCCACCGTGTCGCCCTGGGCGCTGCCCAGAAGGGTGGACCAGGAGGCTGACAGCTTGCTGGACAGCCGCTCGGTGAGTGTGAGGCGGGCGGTGGGATCGCTCTGCCCCTCCACGAAGACCGGGTCGATGCGCGCCTCGTCGATTCCCGAGACGCGGGACAGGGTGCGCGAGACCGGCGCCAGCGCTCCGCCCAGGTATCCCGACAGCGCCTGGGGCGACACCTGCGGCTGCTCGTCGCCGGAGAGGGCGCGGCCGGTGATGAGCAGGGCCACGATCTCCTCCCGGGACAGCTCCGGCTCCGAGGTGAGGTTGAAGCGCATGTCGGAGAGGCGCCCGGTGACGTCCAGGGTCACGGTGTAGGTGGCGACCTTGGTCTGGGCCTGCATGTCCAGCTCGGGATCGTTGGGGAACCCCGGCGAGAAGGTGGCCGACGCCCCCACCAGCTCGTAGCGCACGTCCTGGAAGGTCACCCGCCCGGCCCGCACCAGCTCCACCGGCCCCTCCAGGACGGGGCGGGCCGCCGTCCCGCGCACCTCCAGCTCAGCCTGGAACTCGGCCCGGGCGAAGTCGTTGTCAATCCAGAGGTTGCCCGGGGCGACCAGGTCCAGGTCCAGGAGCACCTGGTCCAGCGGCCCGGGGGGCGGCGGCAGCTCCGGCGGCAGGGGCGAGACGATGCGCCGCTCCACCTCCAGATCCTCCACGTACTTCCCCTGCAGGAGGCGGACGCGGCCGCTGAGGCGGGACTCCTCGCGGGTCCCCTCCAGGCGCAGGTCAAAGTTGGAGATGGTGCTGACCCCCTCGGGGTAGCGCAGGCGGACGCGCTCCCCGCGCAGGTCGAAGCGCGCGCGGCCCGGGTCCGCGCCGGCCACGCCGATGGAGCCGCTCCCCTCCACGCGGCCGCCTCCCAGGTTGCCGCGCATCTCCGCCAGGCGGACGGCGTCCCGCTCCAGCTCAACCCGGGCGTAGACCCCTTCCAGGGCGTGGGGGAAGTCGGGGAGCCGGAAGTAGCCGGCGGTCAGCTCGGCCCCTCCCGACAGCTGCAGATCGGTCCCCACGCCGCGGACCCGCACGTCCAGCGCCAGGTTTCCCGACCCCTCCACCGGTGCGGTGAACGGCTGCCACGCCGTCAGGTCGCTGGTCCCGGTCATCTCCAGCTCGTAGGTCACCGGATCCTCCAGCCGAGCCGAGCCCACGAGGATGATCTGCTGCGGCCCCACGGCGAAGGCGGCCGGGCTCAGCAGCAGGTCCCGGCCACGGCCGGTGACCTGGAGCGGCTGGCGCATCTCGATGACGCCCCCTGGCGAGCTGAGCACCACGCCCTCGACCTCGACCTGCGAGACGAAGCTGTCGGGATCGCCCAGGCGCCCTTCCAGGGCGAGGCGGGCGCCGTCCAGGCGCAGGACGACGTCCGGGGTCGGGAGGGGCACCGGCAGGTCCAGGCTTCCCAGGCGGGCACGGGCGGTGGCCAGCCCACCCGGGGATGGATCCAGGAGCACCTCCGCGTCGAGCTCGGGCTCGGGGGAGACCAGGGTGAGCCGCAGCCGCCCTTCCTCCTGGGTGGCCTCCCCGGCGAGGCTCATGGGGGGGAAGTCTCGCCAGGCCGCCTCCTGGATCTCGTAGGTGGCGGGGTCGATGAGCCGCGGCGCCTCCAGGCTGCCGGACAGGCGGCCGCGGGCCGCCAGCTCGCCGCGCAGCTCGGGCCAGCCCGCCACCAGCGCCAAAGGCAGGCGCGCCACCGCGATCTCGACCCCCTCGCTCCCCTCCCCTTCTCCCCGCCAGGGGAGGAAGCCGCTGGCGGTGACCTCGCCGGGAGCGGCGGCGAGGCGGACCGCAGCCAGGCGCATGCCGGCCGCCCCCAGGGCCCCTTCCAGCTCCAGCGCGTCCACCCTGCGTCCGGCGAGCCGGAGATCCTGGCCGGAGATCCGTCCCGCCAGCACCGGGGCCTCGGCTCCCCCTTCCACCTGGCCTTCGCCGGTCACGCGCCCCTGGAGCAGCCCCGGCCAGCCGGCGCCGGCCGCCAGCGCCTCCAGCTGGATGGTCCGCGCCGCCCAGCGGGCGCGAGGTGGCCCGCTCCCATCCAGGGGGATCTCCGCCTGCAGCTCCAGCAGCCCCAGGGGCCCCTCCACCGTGACCTCATCCAGCGCGAGCAGGCCGCCCGTTGCGCTGACCCGCCCCTGGGCCCGCCCCAGCGCCCACCCCGAGAGGACCAGGCCGGTCCACTCCCCTCGCCCCTCGAGGATCGCCCTCGGCAGGCGTCCCGTCGCCCGGCCGGTCCAGGCGAGACGGCCGGCCGGGCGCCAGGCTGCCAGCGGCTCCAGCGCCGGCAGGTGGGGAGAGAGGCGCTCCAGCGCCACGGCCAGGTCCCTCACCACCAGATCCCCCGAGAGCCCCAGGCTGCCGTCCAGGCCCACGCGCCCCCATGGGCGTAGCTGCGCGCCGGCCACCTGCAGCTGTCCGGCGCCGTCCAGCGCCACCACGCCTCCCTCCAGGCGCCCGCGCAGGCGCCCCTGCGGCTGGAGCAGGCCGCGGGCCGCCGGCGCGGGATTGGGCCCCAGGACGAGGCTCCAGTCGATGGCGGCGGCGCCGGGCTCGGACAGGGGCAGGCCGCCGGCCACCGACATCCCCAGGCGGGAGCCCGGGCGCGGAACGCCGGCAGGCCAGGGCCACTCCCGGGGCAGGCCGGTGAGGTCGATCTCCTCCGCGGCAGCCTCGCCGGTGGCCTGCCAGGCGCCCCCCGGCTCAGGTGCTTCCAGGCGCACCGCACCCTCCAGCCGCCCCGACAGGAGACGGGCGCGCACCCCGGCCAGGTCCGCGGCCCGCGGCGTCACCGACACCGGCGCGGCGCGAAGCTCGGTGACCCGCACCCCGTGCAGGGAGAAGCCGGTTGCGTCCACCTCCCCCTCCGCCACCCAGTCGGCGCCCCGGCCGTGCAGGCGGCCGGCCCAGCTCAGCGTGCCGGCGGGCTCCACGTCGGCGGGGAGCGGGAGCCAGGCCGCCGCCGTCTCCGCCTCCAGGGTGGCCGATCCCGAAAAGTCGTACGGCACGCCCGCCTCCGGCGCTGCGCCCCGCTCCCCCGCCGCCGGCCCCACCCTCCCCTCCAGGCGGGCACCGCCGGAGGCGGCCTTGACCTGGGCGTCGGCGATGCGCAGCACGCCGTCCTTGAACCACAGGTCCGCCGTGGCCGTCGCCTCGTCCAGCCGGCGGCCGGCCCAGTCCACCGCGGCGTCCTGCAGCCGGACCCGCGCTTCCCAGCGCCCGTCCCGCGCCAGGAGCCGCCGGGACTCGGCGTCCAGCCGCCCGGCCCGCCAGTGCAGGGAGCGCCCCTCGTCCCGGTAGTCCACCCTGCCCCCGGTGAGGGCCAGGGCGCCGATCCGGACGCGGCCCGCTCCGGTCCCTCCACCGCCGCCGGCCAGGGTCGGGAGCGGACCGTGGATGCGAGCCTCAGGCCGCTCCACCTCCAGCCGGGAGATCTCGAGCCGACCCGCCAGCAGCGGCCGGTACGGCACCGTCGCCACCGCCCGCTCCACCACCATGGTGCCGGCCTCCGGACAGTGAAGCTGCAGACCGACCAGGGTGATGCGCAGCGGCAGCAGCCGCACCCCCGTCTCCTCCAGGTCCGCCTGGCAGCCGGGCAGGGTCTCCAGGGCGGCCAGGACGCGGGTCCGCACCTGGGAGCGGAGCAGCGGGCCCAGGGCCAGCGCGCCCAGGATCGCCGCCACCGCCAGGAGGGCGCCAGCGACCGCCAGGGCGCGGATCCACCGCCGCCGGGTCATGGGGCGCCGCGGCGCCCCTCCCTCCGGCTCCGGCCCGATCCGATCCATCCCTGCCGGCGGAAGAAGAGAATCAGCCCCCCGGCGGTGATCCCCATGATGACCCAGACCGCCGGGTAGGCCCACCAGAAGTGCAGCTCGGGCATGTGCTCGAAGTTCATGCCGTAGACGCCGGCGATGAACGTGAGGGGAACGAACAGGGAGGCCATGATGGTGAGCACCTTCATGACCTCGTTCATCCTGTTGCTCACGGTGGAGAGGTGGATGTCCATGAGGCCCATGGCGATCTCGCGGTAGGACTCCACCAGGTCCATGACCTGCACGGCGTGGTCGTAAACGTCACGGAGATAGACCTGCACCGGCGGCGTGAACGGGGTCCCGTCCTGACGCAGCGCGGCATTGAGGGCGTCCCGCTGGGACCAGACCAGCCGGCGCAGCGCCGCCAGGTGGCGGCGGGCCTCGTGGAGCTGGGCCGGCGTGTGCTCCACCTGGTCGTCCAGGATCTCCTCCTCCAGACGCTGAAGCACCTCTCCCAGCCGCTCCACCACCGGGAAGTAGCCATCCACCACCCGGTCCATGAGGGCGTACGCCAGGTAGTCGGGGCCCATGGTGCGGATGGGGCCCCCGCCGGTGCGGATGCGCTCCCGCACCGGATCGAACAGATCACCGTGCCGCTCCTGGAAGGTGATGACGTAGGACTTGCCCACCACGATGCTCACCTGCTCCAGGTCCATCACCTTCTCGCCGCTGGCATGGGCCATCTGGCAGATGAGCAGGTGGTTGGACTCGTAGGCGTCGTACTTGGGCCGCTGGGGGGCGTTGACCACGTCGGCCATGGCCAGGGGATGGATGTGAAAGATCTCGGCGATGCGCCGCAGCAGCGCCTCGTCGCCGAACCCCTGCACGTCGATCCAGGTCATGGTCCCCTCGCCGGCGAAGGGGCGCAGCGCCTTCGGGTCGGTGACCTGGCTCTCGCGCACCTTGGCGGGGGTGTAGTCCATCACCGTGATCCGCGGCGGCAGCGCGTCGGCCGGGATGACCAGGGTCCCCGGGCGTGCTCCGGCGGGGGGCTTGTGACGCCGTCTCATGCGGTTCCTCCCAGGGCGGCCCCGGCCAGCTTCTCCTTGTCGGCCTCGGCGCGGCGCCATCCCCGCCCTTCCAGCCACGCCTCCGCCTGTCCCCTCTGGGCCTCGACCACGGCGAAGTCCACCCGGTCGCCGGGACGGAAGCGGGTCTCCTCGGTCACGGGCCAGGGCCGGCCGCCCCGCACCAGCACCAGCGGCAGGAGGTCCTCGGGCAGCGCGCCGTCGTCCTCCTCGCCGGCGGCCCCGGCCGGGGCCTTGGAGGGGGGCGCCTCCAGCACCCAGCTCGACACCGCGGCCTCGTCGTGCCCCAGCCGGACCGACCACAGCTCCAGGTCGGCCGGGCCGCCGAACAGCACGTGGGCCCCGGCCTCCCGGGCCAGCCGCGTCCCCACGGACCCCTCGTGAAGATCCGTGGCCACGTAGAGCCGCTTGACCCGGAACTCTTCCTGGGCGCGGCGGCTGAACAGGAGATTCACCTCCTCGTTGGTGGTGCTGCCCGCGCACGCCGAGTGGCTGTCAAGGGCGGCACGTTGCAGGACGCGCTCCTCCAGGCCATTGCCGAAGAGCACGCGCAGGCCGTCTTGCTCGGCCCGTTGCACGGCTTCCGGGTTGCGGTCCACCAGGGTCACCTCCTGGCCTTCCCGGGCCAGGGAGACCCCCAGGGCCCGGGCCAGGGGGTTGGCTCCCAGGATGACCAGCACCCGGGAGGCCGCGCGGCGCACGCCCAGGACGCTGGCCACCATGCCGCCGGTGAGCCCCTGGAGCAGGACGGTCACCGCGATCACCATGAACACCAGGGCCCGCAGGCTGGCGCCTCCCGGAATCTGCGCCTCGTCCATGCTCTGTGCGAAGACGGTGGCCACCGCCGCCGCCACGATCCCCCGGGGGGCCAGCCAGCAGAGGAACAGTCGCTCCTGCAAGGTCAGGCGGCTGCCCCAGGTGCACAGGGCGACCCCCACCGGCCGCACCACGAACATGAGAGCGCCCACGGTGGCCAGACCGGGCAGCCCCAGGGCGGTCACCTCGGCCATGCGCACGTCCGCCGCCAGCAGGACGAAGAGCAGGCCGATGAACATGACGGTGAGCTGCTCCTTGAAGTCGCGCAGATCCCTGAGGGCCTGGGTGCGCAGGTTGCCGAACACCAGGCCGGCCACGGTGACGGTGAGGATCCCGCTCTCGTGCACCATCCAGTCGCTGACCTGGAACAGGGCCAGCACCACCGACAGGGCGAAGACGTTCTGCATCTCGTCGGGAACCAGGCGGTGGAAGCGGAGGAGCAGGGCCAGGAGGAGCCCTCCCGCCAGCCCCATGAGCACCCCCACTCCGAAGCGGAACCCGAACGCCGCCAGCTGCTCCTGGCCGCTGCCGCCGGAGGTGTTGAGCACCACCTCCAGCGCCAGGACCGCCACGATGGCTCCCACCGGATCGATGAGCACCCCCTCGGCCTCCAGAATGGTGGCCACGCTGGACTTGACGCGGATGCGGCGCAGGAGGGGTGTGATCACCGTGGGGCCGGTGACGATGACCAGGGTGCCGAACAGGGAGGCCATGATCCAGCCCCAGCCCATGATGAAGCGGGCCGCCAGGGTGGCGCCGATGGCGGTGACCACCGCCCCCAAAAACACCAGGCGCCGGATGGTGGAGGCCTCGCGGCGCAGCCGGGCGAGGTCCAGGTTGAGGCCCCCTTCGAACAGGATGACCGCCACCGCAAACCCCACCAGGGTGCGCAGCGCTCCGCCCAGCCCCTCGGGGGCGATGAGGCCGGCCCCATCGGGACCCAGGAGCACCCCGGCGGCCAGGAGCAGGACGATGCCCGGCAGGCGCAGGTGATGGGCCAGGGACTGGGCGACGAGGCCCACCACCAGCGCCAGTGCGACGCTCAGGGCGGGACTGGCCACGGGCAGGTGCTCCAAGGGAGCGTCTCCTCAGGGGCCGGCCGCGCGGGGGGCGCGGCGGTGCGCGCCTAGTCTAGCGAATGGGGCGATCCGGGGCGGCCGGCGCCCCCGGCCCGCCTAGGGGCAGGCGAGGGCGTCCAGGGCGCCGCGCCCTGCGCCGTACCCTCCGGCACCGCAGCCGTTGCGGGCCCGCGCCAGGTAGGTCCAGGCATCGTCCGGCGCGGGCAGGGGTCCGCTGTCGGTGTGGCTCGCCTCCCCCAGCCCCGCCGCCAGGCACGACTGGGTGCCCAGGCCGCCCGTGCGCAGTGCGTTGGCGCTGCCACCCATCAGGTCATAGACGACCCCCGGGCCGGCGCCGGCCTGCGGGGTCCAGCTGATCTGGGCGGAGGGACCGCCTGCCACCGCCAGCCCCTGGACCTCGGTGACGGGGGCCCACGAGCCGGGGTCGGCCGC
>JBFGDW010000014.1:0-23006 GCA_041580435.1 Candidatus Polarisedimenticolia bacterium
CCGGACCCTGGACTGCAGCTTGTCTCCCTCTCCCAGGAGCACGGCGTGATCCAGGCGCGGCCCGGGCACACCCTGGAGGGGAGGCTGCCTGTAGGGTCCCGGGTGCGGATCCTGCCCAACCACTCCTGCCTGGCGAGCGCCTGCTTCGACGAGGCGCACGTGGTGGAGGGGGGGCGTGTCGCGGCCCGCTGGGCCATCCACCGGCGGCGCTGAGGCGGGCTGACGGCGTGCGCTGGCTGGTTCGCGGCGATGTGGACGGCTTCTTCGGCCTTGCCCTGGACAACCTGGTCCAGTTGCTGGTCATCGACGCCCTCTGCCGCACCGTCCTGGGATTCCCTGAAGAGCTCGTCTACGGCCGCATCCTGCCCGGCGCCGCCGTGTCGCTGCTGGTGGGGAACCTGTACTACGCCCGCCAGGCCATGCGGCTGGGGCGGCAGTCCGGCCGCGCCGACGTCTGCGCCCTGCCGTACGGCATCAACACCGTCTCCCTGTTCGCGTACGTCTTCCTGGTGATGCTGCCAGCCCGGCTGGCTGCCGAGGCCGCCGGCCATCCCCATCCGGCCGAGGTGGCCTGGCGCGCCGGGCTGGTGGCCTGCCTGGGATCGGGTCTCATCGAGCTGGCCGGGGCCTTCGTGGCGGAGCGGGTCCGGCGCGCCACGCCCCGCGCCGCGCTCCTCTCCACCCTGGCCGGGATCGCCCTGACGTTCATCTCACTGGGATTCCTCTTCCGCACCTACGCCCACCCGGTGGTGGGGCTCACCACCCTGGGCGTGATCCTGCTGGTCTACTTCGGCCGGGTCCGCTTCCGGGGCGGGCTGCCCGGCGGCCTGGTGGCCGTGACCCTGGGCGCCCTCCTGGCCTGGATCACCGGATTGGCGCCAACCGGGCCGGCGCCGGCCACGGCGCTCGCCCCACGCCCACCGCTTCCGGTCGCCGGCGATCTGCTCGCTGCCCTTGCCGGCCTGGAATGGACCGGGGCGCTGGCCATCATTCTGCCCATGGGGCTGTTCAATGTCTTCGGCTCCCTGCAGAACATCGAGTCGGCCGAGGCGGCGGGCGATGCCTTCCCCACCCGCCCCTCCCTGGCGGTCAACGGGCTCGGCACCGTGGCCGCCGCCCTCTTCGGCTCCTGCTTCCCCACCACCATCTACATCGGCCACCCGGGCTGGAAGGCCATGGGGGCCCGGGCCGGCTACTCGGTCCTCAACGCCGTCTTCCTCAGCGTGGTGCTGTGGAGCGGCGGCCTGGCCCTCCTGGCGTGGGCCGTGCCCGTGGACGCGGCCATGGCCATCGTGCTCTGGATCGGCATCGTCATCACGGCCCAGGCCTTCCAGGCCACGCCCCGGGCCCACGCGCCAGCGGTGGTCATGGGACTCCTTCCCGGAGTGGCGGCCTGGGGGGCGCTCATGGCCAAGAACGGCCTGCGCGCCGCCGGCCATGGCCAGCCCGGTGGGCCGCCCTTCGGACCGGAGCTGGTGGAGGCGTTTGCCAGGAGCGATACCTGGATCGAGGGGGCCTTTGCCCTGGAGCAGGGGTTCATCCTGACCTCCATGATCCTGTCGGCCCTCACCGTGGCCCTCATCGGCCGCCGGTTCATCGGGGCGGCGGTGTGGAGCGCCCTGGCCGCGGCCCTGAGCGCGTCCGGGCTCATCCACTCGTACCGCTGGACCATGGGCGACACGGTGGGGTCCCTGGTGCCGGCCTGGCCCTGGGCGGCGGGCTACGCCGTCATGAGCCTGATCTTCCTGGCGGCCCGCTGGCTCACCGAGCCGGGCCCGCAGGCCGACGACGCCGAGGGCGAGCGCACGTTCTGACCCGCCGGTGCCGCCGGGAGAGGGCGCCCCGAAGTCTCCGGCCGTACCTCAGTGGGGATACTTCAGGGCAAAGATCTCGTGAGTGCCCTCGTTCTTGCGCTCCTCGAAGTCGAACTCCTGGTAGAAGGGGCTGTCGGGATTGTGGCAGTTCGTGCACTGCTGTGCCGACACGGTGTCCACGAGACCCACGGCCACGATGTCGGGCTTCTTGTACTCCTTGTTCTGGAGGCTCATGTACTCCTTCTGGATGTAGGTGCCACCGGCGCCGTGGCACATCTCGCAGCCCACGCCGGCCAGCTCCGGCGTGCTGGCCAGATCCACGAAGCCGCCGGCCTTGCCCAGGCCAGTGACGTGGCATGCCAGGCACTCGGGGTCCGAGGTGTAGTCCTTGTCGGGGTCCAGGTTCGCCGCCTTCTTGGCCTCGGCCCGGACGCCCGGCTTGAGGAGATCGTAGGCCTTGGCCATCTTGGTCTCCTCCCAGGACTTGTGCTCCTTGAGATGACACATCTTGCACTTCTTGCTCCCCACGAACTCATGGTCCTGGGCGCCAGCCCGGCTGCCCGTCGCGGACGCGGTGAACACCGCCGCCATGACGAGCAATCCGAGACCGGCCGAGACGATTCCTCTCATGGGCACACCCCCTGTCGTTTACCGCGGCGACCCAGCGCGCTGGGTCGAGATATCGATGGTCATGGGCTGGCGAATGAGGAGCTCAGGCTCGTAGGAGTAGCGCAGGTGCATGACGGCCTGGAGCTTGCTGCGCGCCGGGACCGGCGCCGTGAACCGCTCCAGCCGCCGCTCTCCCGGGCCGATCCGGTTGTCATCCAGGACCTTCACCGAGGCGAGGATCGTCCGGTGGTCATCGGTGATGAGCTTTCCATCGCTGTCCAGGAGCCGCTTCTGATAGACGCGTTCGAAGCGCTGGACCTCGAGGCCATTGGCATAGAGGATGACCTCCAGGATCAGCTTCCTCGTGGGCAGGCCGGTGGGAATGCAGTGCCCCGAGCCCACGTTGGCCACCTCCACCTCCACGACGGCCGTGGATGGGGGTTGCACGGCGAGACGCAGGATGCGCGCCTCGGCGGCCCGCTTCACCTGCTCGCTGGAATGGCTGCCTGAGATGTTGTGAAGGTTGATCTGGCGGCGGTTCACGTTGAACGCCGAGCGCACCGTGCTGCCGCTGGTCAGGGGCATGTGGCAGCTCTGGCACGTCTTGCCCTCGGCAGCCTGCGGGCTCGTCTTCCACTCGCTGTATGTGGTGAAGATGGGCAGCCCGGCGGGCGTGTCGTACTCGTGGCAGCCGGCGCAGAACTCGGAGGTCTCGTGAAGGGGCGAGTCGGCGACCAGGTGGGCCGGAGAGGCCGAGTCGCTCAGGGGGCCGCGCTTGACGCCATCAAGACGGATCTCCATGGGTTCGGCGCGGCCGGGATGCACGCTGACCACCGAGTGGCAGTAGTCGCAACCGATCCCCTCCACGGCCATCCCGGCGTCGCCGCTGGACAGGGCCATGGGGGCGTGGCAGGGATAACAGATCTTCTCTGCCTGGCCGCCCGTCTCCCTGTAGGCCCGCAAGTATGAGGCCTGAAAGATGGGGTCGGTGTAGGAGGCGCTGTGCATGGACCGGCGCCACATGGCGTAGATCTCGGTGTGGCAGGTGCCGCAGCGCGCGCTCCGGTTCAGCGCATCAGGTGCGAGGTCGACCTGGGGAGCCGCCGGGAGGGCCGCGACCATCGCGAAGCGAAGCAGCGCTAGGCCAATCTCGAGCATCTCTCACCTCCCTCCGGTTTCATGCCGGTTCTCGAACTCCTCTCCCGAGGATGATGACAGCCGTGGTTGCACCTCCGCTTCAGAAAGAGCAATTCGCGTACCACAGGGATGGACGCCACGGGGCCTGGCGGTCAGGTGCGTGCAGGCTCGATGACGGTGCTCGGGAGGAAACGGGTCCGGTTGCTCCTCACACTTCTGTCAGTTCACCCTGACAATCTGTCAGCCGGGGCGTAGACTGTGGCAGTGCGTCTCCACGGCGGGGGGATCTTGGAGCAGCCTACCGAAAAACGGATGGGATTCAGCCAGCGGCTCACCGTGCGGCTGACGGCCGGTGTGGTCCTCGTGCTCCTGTCCATTGGCGTGCCCTTCCTGTTCGCGTTCCAGCGTCACCTGCAGGCGCAGCGGGTCGAGGCCCTGGATCGGGCCACGACAACGCTGAGCCAGGTGATCGTCGGCAGCCTGGCCAACACCATGATGTCCGGGGATCCGCACGCCATCGACGGGCCGATACGGGACCTGGCGAATCAGGAGATGGTGCAGCGAGCCCTCCTCCTGGATCATCGCGGCAGGGTTGCGGTGTCCTCTGACCCGGCCTACGACGGCGTGCTCCTGACCAGGGAGGAGGCGGAGATCTGCTCCGTCTGCCATGGCCAGGACCCTGGGCGAGCGGCTGAACAGGCGGCCCTGGTGCTCCACGGCGGCGATCGCGTCTATCGCACCATGACCATCGTTCCCAACGAGCCGCGGTGCCACGCGTGCCACGACCCAGCGCGCGCCGTCAACGGCCTGCTCGTCCTCGATCTGGTCTCCGTCTCGGGCGACGCCTGGATCGCCGCGGAGATGGGGACCACCATCGCTCTGGGAGGCGTGATGGTGCTGCTCACCGTGGCCGTCCTGGTGGGCCTGCTCAGGGCCATGGTCCACCGGCCTCTCCAGGCGGCCATCGCCAGCAGCCGGAAGGTGGTGGAAGGGGACCTGGCAGCCCGCGTGCCCCCGGCCACCACATGCGAGTTCGCTCGCCTGGGATCGCACCTGAACCGGATGACCGATCACCTGGCCCGCTCGCTGCAGTCCCTGCAGGTGCAGAGCCGCCAGCGCCAGGAGATCCTGGATGCCATGGACGAGGAGGTGGTGGTGCTGGATGCCCACTTGAAGGTGGTGGCGGCGAACCGCAAGTTCCTGTCCCTGCCCGGGCGGGATCAGCCGGAGGGTCGTGGCTGCCGCGACGTCGCTGGCAGGGAAGCGCCCTGTGCCGCCACCACGGACGACTGCCCGGTCCGCCGCGTCTTCGCAACCGGCCAGGTCCAGAAGGCCATCGTCTCGCGCACGGTGGACGGCGGTCGCCAGCAGACCGTGGAGATCCACGCCTCGCCCATCCGGGGCCCTGACGGCGCCGTCTCCCAGGCCGTGGAGGTGCGTCGAGACATCTCGGATCGGCGGCAGATGGAGGCAACGCTGGCCCAGTCGGAGCGCCTGTCCGCCCTGGGATTGCTCGCGTCGGGCCTCTCCCACGAGATCAACAATCCACTGGCGGCCATCCTGACCACCGTGGAGGGGCTCCAGCGGCGGCTCCAGCGCGATCCCGGCGTGTCACCTGCGTCGGCCGCTGGACTCCACCGGACCCTGGGACGCATCGCGAGCGCGGTGCAGCGGGGCCGGACCATCACCCACCGCCTGCTCAGCGTGGCACGCCCGGACGGAGACGCCCGCTCCCTCGTGAACGTCAACGAAGTCATCAGGGAGCTGGTCCTGATGCTCGGACAGGTGACCCGGCGGGCTCAGGTCAAGGTCGAGCTGGACCTGGACGGGCGCCTGCCGCCCCTCAGGGGGGACGAGTCGCGGCTTGGGCAGGTGCTCATGAATCTCGCCCTCAACGCCATTCAGGCCATGCATCCGGAGGGTGGCGAGATCCGCATCCGCACGCGGTCAGAGGGCGCTGCCATTCACGTGGAGCTGGAGGACACGGGTCCCGGGATCCCGCAGGAATCCCTGGCCCGGATCTACGAGCCGTTCTACACCACCAAGCCGGCTGGCCAGGGGACGGGACTGGGCCTGTTCATCACCCACCGGATCGTCAGCGAGATGGGCGGGACCATCCAGGCCAAGAGCCAGGTGGGCCGGGGAAGCCGCTTCGCGCTGCGCTTCCCGGGAAGCCGGGAAAGGGCATCGGCGTGAACGTCAAGAATGGATCCACAACAGTTCTGCTCGTCGACGACGACGACCCCTTTCGCGAGGTTCTCCTGGAGGAGCTCCAGGGAGAGTTCCAGGTGGAAGCGGTGGCAGGGGGCGAGGCGGCCCTGGAGGCGGTGGAGAAACAGTCCTTCGATGTGGCCATCGTCGACCTGAACCTGGGAGCCATGTCAGGGGAAGACCTCATCGGTGAGCTCAAGGAGCGCGCTCCCTGGACCGAGATCGTTGTCTTGACCGGACACGGGACCGTGGAAAACGCCGTCCGATCCCTCAAGGCCGGCGTCTACGACTTCCTGACCAAGCCTTGCAGCCTGGACGAGCTGGAAAGGACGGTGAGGAAGGCGAGCGAGAAGCGGTCCCTGGTCCGTGAGAACAGGCTGCTGCACCGGGAACTGGCCCGGCACACCAGCTTCCGGGAGTTCGTGGGAGAGAGCGCCTCCCTGCGCGCCGTGCTGGAGGTGATCGCCAAGGTCTCACAGACGAACTCGGCCGTGCTGGTCCAGGGAGAGAGCGGCGTGGGCAAGGAGCTGGCGGCCCGTGCCATCCATCGCAACAGCCGGCGCAGCCGGCAGCCGTTCATCGTGGTGGACTGCACGGCGCTGCAGGAGTCCCTCCTGCAAAGTGAGCTCTTTGGCCACGAGCGCGGTGCCTTCACCGGGGCGGTGTCACGGAAGCATGGCCTGTTCGAGGTGGCCAGCGGCGGCACCGTCTTCCTGGACGAGATCGGGGAGATCTCCCTGCCGCTCCAGTCGCGGATCCTGCGTGTGCTGGATTCAGGCGCCTTCCGGCGCGTGGGTGGTGTCCAGGACGTGAAGGTGGACGTGCGTGTGATCTGCGCCACCAACCGCGATCTGTACAAGATGGTCCAGGATGGGCGGTTCCGGCAGGACCTCTACTACAGGATCAACGTGGTGAGCTTCACCTTGCCGCCTCTCAGGGAGCGCCATGGCGATGTGCCGCTCCTGGCCCATTACTTCGCCGATCGCTCACCGGTGCCGCGGCGCCGGCCGGTGGAGTGGTCCGAGGAGGCCATGGCAGCCCTGGAGCGCTATGCCTGGCCCGGCAACGTGCGCGAGCTGCACAACGTGGTGGAGCGGGCGCTCATCCTGTCAGAGAATGACCGGGTCATCGTCGAGGATCTGCCGGGATCCGTGCGCAAGGCGAGCCGCGACCTGATCCCCGAGATCACGTCTGGGCACCCCACCCTGGCCGAGCTGGAGCGGACCTACATCGGCCGCCTGCTGGAGGAGTTCGGGAACCGCCGGGCGCCTGTGGCCCGCGCGCTGGGCATCAGCGAGCGGACCCTGTACCGCAAGCTGCGCGCCCTGGACCGGCAGGCCAGGATCACCGCGCCGCCGGCCGAGGGGGCGTCCGCCGCGGGCCGGCCGGTGCAGGGGTCGTGATCGGGGCTCGGGACTGACATTCTGTCAGGCCGCGCCGGGAGGCGGGCCCGGCCCGGGCCCGGGCCCGCGGCGGCAACTGGCGACCCCACAGGATGTTATGGGCCTTCCAGGCCACCGCGGCCCGGCTGGAACGGAGCTTGCCTTAGGGACCAGCGGGCGGACTCCATCATCACTCGCCTCGGGAGGCAGCGACCATGAGCCCAGTCCAGCGGCTTGCCATCGCGGCGGTGGTCCTTCTCACCGGCGCCGTGGGGTACGGGGTCGGCCGCTCCTTCTTCCGCCCGGTGGAGAGCGTGACCCAGCCCATCGCCTTCAACCACCAGATCCACGTGGACGACCTGGGGATGGACTGCGAGAGCTGTCACGAGCTGGTGCGCAGTAGCCGGCACGCCGGGCTCCCGACGCTCTCGAGCTGTCTCGGGTGCCACGAGGAGCCGCAGACCGATCTGGCCGAGGAGGAGAAGCTCCGCACGCTGGCCGCCGCGGGCGAGGAGGATGTCTTCCGGAAGCTGTTCCAGCTCCAGGACCACACCTTCTACACCCACCGGCGGCACGTGGCCATCGCCGGCATCGAGTGCCAGGTATGCCACGGGGACATCGCCGCCACCACGCGGCCGCCGGAAAGGCCCCTGGTTCGCGTGGACATGGATTTCTGCGTTCGCTGCCACGAGGCGCAGGCCGCCCGCGCCGACTGCACGGACTGCCATCGCTGAGAGGAGTCGGGAGAGTGGCCATCCGAAGACGGGCATTCCTGGCAGGCGCAGGCGGGTTTGGTCTGGGCGTGGCCCTGGGCGGAGTGTCCCACTGGCTGCCACTGGAGCCCCCTCACGTCGGGCCCGCCTGGGCCCCGGAGCGGGAGACCTTCGTCGCATCGACCTGCCTGCTGTGCCCGGCTCACTGCGGCATCCGCGGACGCCTCCTGGACGGGAAGCTGGTGCGCGTGGACGGCAATCCCCTCCACCCCGTCAGCCGCGGCGGGCTGTGTCCCAAGGGAAGGGCGGGGATCCAGCTCCCCTACCACCCGGCGCGTCTCACCGGGCCGGTGGAGCGGGTAGGGGCACCGGGGTCGGCCGATTTCCGGCCCATTCCCTGGGATGAGGCCCTGGCCCGTGTGCAGGAGACCTTGGGCTCGCTCCGGGGTTCGGGCCGGGCCGGCTCGGTGGCCCTCCAGTGCGGCGCCGTGACCGGCGCCATGGGGGAGATCCTGGAGCAGTTCACCGCCGCCTACGGCACGCCCCACCTGATCCGCGACGGCTATGACGATGGCTCGGCCCTGGTGATGGAGCTGTGCCAGGGCATGCACGCTCCACCCGCCTTCGACCTGGAATCCTCCGACCTGGTCCTCTCCTTCGGCGCGGGGCTGTCGGAGGCCTGGTGGTGCCTGCCCCAGGCCGCCCAGGCCCGGGCCCCCCAGTCGGGACGGGGGCCACGCTGGGTGCAGGTGGACGCGAGGCTCTCCCGGACAGCGGCCCGAGCCGACGAGTGGATCCCGGTGCGGCCGGGAACCTACGGCGCCCTGGCCATGGGGATCGCCTATGTCATCCTCAAGGAGGGGCTCTACGCCGCCGAGGGAATCAAGGAGCGAGTGCACGGCCTGGACGACGCGGCTGGCCCGCGGGGATCGGGTTCTGGCTACCGCACCCTGGTCCTGCGCCACGGGCGCACCGAGGACATCGCGGCGCGCACCGGCCTGCCGGCCGAGACCATCGTGCGCCTGGCCAAGGCGTTTGGCGGCTCGCGCCGCGGGGTGGCCATCTGGGATCAGACGGTCAGCTGGCGGTCAGGCGGCCTCTCGGATGCTCTGGCCATCCACGCTCTCAACGTCCTCGTCGGGGCCCTGGACAGGCCGGGTGGCGTGCTGGTCCAGCCACCGCTCCCCCTGAAGCCAGTCAGGACCGGGCCGGATCCCGGGCCCACCGCGGGGCAGGACGCCGGCGCCCTCACGGCCGCGGACTGGCCGCGGCGCGTGTCCGGAGGCGAGACGCCCCTCCAGGCCATGGTCCTCTACCAGGCCAACCCTGTGGCCTCGTCGCCGCGCGGTGGCGAGGTGGTGGCGGCCCTGGAGAGCATCCCGCTGGTGGTCTCCTTCTCTCCGTTCCTGGACGAAACGGCCCGCCATGCCCATCTGGTGCTGCCCGATCACACTTACCTGGAGCGCTGGCAGGACGCGCCGGCGCCCGGCTCGGTTCCCATTCCCGTGTGGGGGGTGGTGCAGCCCATGATGGAGCCGCTCCACGACACGCGGGCCACGGGCGACATCCTGCTCTCCCTGGCCGCCGGGCTGGGCGAGGACATGAAGCGGCGCCTGCCCTGGTCCTCCATGGCCGAGATCGTGCGGGATCGGGGCAGGTCACTGGCGACGGCTCGCAGGGGAGGGCCCTTCGAAACCCGGTACCGGCAGGACGAGCTGCGGGAGATGGAGGCCCGGGGCTGGTGGCTGCCGCATGGCATGTCCACCGATGAGTTCTGGGAGAAGGTAAGGGAGCAGGGGGGCTGGTTCGATCCCTACTACGACTACAACGATCGCACGGCGGTGTCGGGTTTCCCCGACGGCAAGGTGAGGATCTTCTCGCCCCAGGCGCGGGAGCGGGCGGGCGCGGTGAGCGGCCTGGCCGAGGGCTTCCTGCCCCTGCAGGCGGAGGGCGCCGCCCCCGCCGGCGAGGGCCCGCTGCTCCGCCTCATCCCGTATCGGGTGATGACGCTGGCGTCCGGCGGAACGGCGCTCATGCCGTGGCTGCTGGAGAGCCTGGGCGTCATGACCGGCGATGCCTGGGAGACCTGGGTGGAGGTCAACCCGGAGACGGGACGGGCCATGGGCCTCACCTCGGGGCAGATGGTCCGGGTCCAGTCGTCGGCGGGCGAGTTCAGGGCGCGCCTACGGTTCTACGACGGGGCGCAGCCAGGAGTGGTGAACGTGCCCTACGGGCTGCACACATCCGTCGAGGGCTGGGGTAAGTGCAACGTGACGAATCCCCTGGTGGCCGTGGGGGAGGTCCGGGATCCGGCCACCGGGCTGCCTGACTGGTACTCGGCCCGGGTCCGGCTCGTCCCGGCCTAGAGGAGAGGAGAGGGAGTGGCGCGCTGGGGAATGGTCATCGACCTGGATCGGTGCAATGGCTGCCAGGCTTGCGAGGTGGCATGCAGGTCCGAGAACAACATCCCGGTCTGCGGACCGCAGGCGGCCCGCGAGAGCCGCACCATCTCGTGGATGAAGGTCATCACGGAAGTCCACGGCCACTGGCCCGATCTGCGCACCCGCTTCTTCCCGCGGCCCTGCATGCAATGCCAGAGGCCGCCGTGCACGGCCGTCTGCCCCGTGCGCGCGACCTCCATCGACGAGGAGGGGATCGTCGGGCAGATCTATCCCCGGTGCATCGGCTGCCGCTACTGCGCCAATGCCTGTCCCTACACGGTCAAGTGCTTCAACTGGAAGAAGCCTGATTATCCCGCCACGGCCCTGCCCATGCTCAATCCCGAGGTGTCCACCCGGCCGGTGGGCGTCATCGAGAAGTGCACATTCTGCCATCACCGGCTCCAGGGCGCCCGGGAGCAGGCCCGCGCCGAGGGCAGGCCGCTGCGGGAAGAGGACTACGTTCCCGCCTGCGCCGAGAGCTGCCCGACCAGCGCCATCTTCTTCGGCGATCTGGACAATCCCCGGCACAAGGTGAGCGAGCTCATCCGGGACCCGCGCGCCTTCCGCCTCCTGGAAGAGCTGGGTACCGAGCCCAAGGTGTACTACCTGGCCGAGGAGCACTGAGCCATGCAGGAAGCCGCAGCCATCCGTCAGCTTGACCAGGACCAGAGGGCCCTCCTGGCGCCGCTGCTGCGCACGACGGGCTGGTTCTGGTTCTGGGCCATCCTCATGGCCGCGGTCACCGCCTGGGGCGGATTCGCCTACGTCTACCAGCTCCGCCACGGCCTGGGCGAGACAGGCCTCAACACGCCTGAATACTGGGGCATCTACATCATCTGCTTCGTCTTCTTCATCGGTATCTCCCACGCCGGCACCCTCATCTCGGCCATTCTCAGGATCAGCAAGGCGGAGTGGCGGCGATCCATCACGCGCTCGGCCGAGTTCATCACCGTGCTGGTCATCGCCTTCGGAGCTGTGCAGCCCATCCTCGATCTCGGACGCCCGGATCGTGTGCTCTACGTCATCATCAACGGGCAGGCCTGGTCGCCGCTCCTCTGGGACGTGTGCAGCATCGGGCTCTACTTCACGGCCAGCAGCATCTATCTCTACGTCCCCATGATCCCAGATCTGGCCCTGATCCGCGATCTGAAGATCCGCCCGACATGGCTGTACTGGTTCCTGGCCATTGGCTACCAGGACACGCCCGACGCGCGGCGCGTGCTGGAGCGCATCATCTCCGTCCTGGCGGTGGTGGTGATCCCCATCGCCGTCTCGGTGCACACGGTCATCGCCTGGATCTTCGCCCTGACGCTGCGTCCCATGTGGCACAGCACCATCTTCGGTCCCTATTTCGTCGTGGGCGCCATCTACTCCGGCATCGCCGCCCTCATCATCGCCATGACCATCCTCCGGCGGGTGTACCGCCTGGGCAACTACTTCAAGAACATCCACTTCAACAACATGGGGATCCTCCTGCTCGTGATGTCGCTGCTGTGGACCTACTTCACCTTCGCGGAGTACCTGACAGCATGGTACGGGGGAGAGGAGGCCGAGATGGCCACCTTCTGGTCCAAGATCTCAGGCCCCTTCGCCGTGCCGTTCTGGCTCATGGTCTTCTGCTGCTTCGTGGCTCCGCTGGTCCTCATGTGCCGTCAGGCCACGCGCGGCGTCTGGGGAACGACCATCGCCTCGATCTTCGTGGTCGTCGGCATGTGGCTGGAGCGCTTCAACATCGTCGTGCCCACCTCGGTTCACCCGCGCCTGGAGATGAGCGCCGCCTCCTACATCCCATCCTGGGTGGAGCTGTCCATCATGGCCGCGACGTTCTCCGGATTCGTCCTCGTGTACATGATCGCGACGAAATTCTTCCCCATCGTGTCCATCTGGGAGATCAAGGAAGGTCGCGAGGAGTCGGTCAAGGAGGTGAGCGAGCGCGTGGCGAGCTATCTGCCTGACCGTGTCGAGGTTGGAACATGAGCAGGAAGGCTGGAGATGCCTGGCGGCCCTCGTGTCGCTGGCTTGTGTGGCTGGTGTGGGGCTGCATGCTGCTGGGCGGCTCCCTGGCCGCCTGGAGCCAGGAGAAGGTCCTGGGCGATCCGTTCCGGGGCCGCTCGCTGCTGGACGCCAAGCTTTGCACCCAGTGCCACGGCATGTGGGGCCATGGAGGCGACGTGGCCCCCGATATCTCCACCTCCATCTCGGGGAAGACCTGGCTCGATCTGGTGGGCGATTTCTGGAATCACACGCCTCGCATGATGGATGAGCTGGCGCAGCGAGGCCATGCTTGGCCCACCCTGGACGTGACCGAGATGGCCAACCTGCTGAGCTACCTGTACTACGTGCGGATGTTCGAGGAGCCAGGGGACGCCGGGCGCGGCGCCGCGGCCTACGCCCGGCTCCGGTGCGGACAGTGCCACTCGCTGGGGAGCGGGGAAGCGGCCTCGGGTGGACCCCTGGACCAGTTCTCCGGCTTCCCCTCGGCTGTGGTGCTGGCCCAGGCCATGTGGAACGCGGCGCCGGACATGCAGCCGCGCCAGGTGGACCGGGGCGCCAGGATCCCCGTCCTTGTGGGCAAGGAGATCGCCGACCTGCAGGCGTATATCCGCTACCAGGGCCTCCGCGCGTCGCCCCAGGTCGAGCTGCTGCCTGCGCCGGACCCGGACCGTGGAGCCCAGGTCTTCACCCGCAAGGGGTGCGGCTCGTGCCACTCCTCGGCCGGCGGATCCGGTCCCGATCTGCGCGCCACCGTCCTGGAGCGGTCGGTGGCGGAGATCGGCGGGTCCCTCTGGAACCATAGCTACGCCATGCGGGACCAGATGCGAACCCGGGGCGTCCCCTTTCCACAGTTCCAGGACGGTGAGATGGCGGACCTGATCTCCTATCTCTATTTCCTGGGGTTCATGAGCGGGGAGGGGTCAGCGGAGCGGGGCCGCGTCCTGTTCGACGATCGCGGCTGCGGCCGCTGTCACGGCGCGGCCGGCGGCGCGGCCGTGGATCTCGCCGAAAGCAACGTGATCACCGATCCCGTGGCCCTGTCGTCGGCCATGTGGAACCACGCTCCGGAGATGCACGAGATCATGGCCGAGCAGTCGGTGGCATGGCCTCAGTTCGAGCATGGAGACATGGGCGATCTGATTGCCTACCTGCGAACGCTCGCGCCAGCGAGGACGGCCCCGTCCGACTAGGGGACGGGGTGGAAAGTGGGGTACTTGACGGCGAGGGCAACTCGTGAAGAATCCACGCGGCCCCGAGATCCTCGTCTTCGGCTGTGCGCCTGAGGACCGGCGCCTGCTGCGAACGGCGTCGGCCTCGTCGGGCTCGGTGGTGAGGACCGTCGCCAGCCGGGTGGAGATCGCCAAGGAACTGGTCTCGAGGCGCCCCGCCGCCGTCTTCCTGGGGGTCAACCGGGACACCCTCGCCCACCTGGAGGTCATCCCCCTCATTCGCGCCGTGAGCCCGCGCGTCCGTGTCATCGTCGTGGCCGAGGACGATTCCCTCGACGTGGAGCGGAGGGCCCGGGAGAAGAGCGTGTTCTACTACCTGGTCCATCCCCTCCAGGAGGCCGAGACGGAAGCCGTCCTGAGAGACGTGCTGCGCGAGCAGCCGCGTTGAGACCCGCCGGAGGCGGCCCTTCACCGGCCTCCTTCCAACCGGCTAAGATGCCGGCATGCGAGACGCGGGTATCTCCGGCCGGGTCAGGCTCCTGGCGCTCGCCCTGGCCGTCAGCGTGGCCGCCCCGGCCGGGATGGCCGCGGCTCCCGGGAGCCCTGAGAGCGTGTCGACCGGAGACGTGGTCTGCGGAGAGCTGGGCGCGGCCCTGAACCGGTTTCTCTACGGCATGGTGCCCGACGGGCTGTCTGGCGCCGTTCTCGTCGCCCGGGGGGACACCATCTTCCTGAAGCGCGGATACGGCCTGGCGGACCGGGAGCGCCGCGTTCCCAACACCTCCGAGACGCGGTTCAACATCGCCGCCCTGGCCAGCACCTTCACCGCGGCAGCCATCCTGAGGCTGCAGGCCGACGGCCGCCTGCAGGTGACCGACCCGGTGGAGCGTCACCTGGGCGACTTCCCGCCGGACACGGAGGGCGCCACCCTGCACCAGCTCCTCACCCACACGTCGGGGATGGGGGCGGGGGGCGCCCCGCTGGATCTGAGCAGCCGCCAGTCGTTCGTCGCCTCCATGAAGGCGGCTCCCACCGCCGGCCCTCCCGGGGACGCGTTCGGCTACAGCGATGCCGGCTACACCCTCCTGGCCGCGGTGGTGGAGGAGGTGGCCGGCGTGCCGCTGGAGACGTTCCTGCGCCGACGCCTGTTCAAGCCCGCCGGCATGGTCTCCACGGGGTTCGTCTGGGAGCCGCGGGGCGCCGGCGCGGCCCCGGCCGTGGGGTACGTGGGGCTGCACCGGGACGAGCTGGTCCCCGCGCCCCCCCTGGGAGAGGCATGGGGGTTGCGTGGCACCCAGGGGATCGCCACCACCGTGGGGGATCTCTACCGCTGGGTCCTGGCCCTGCGAGACGGCACCGTGCTGCCGCCGCGGGAGGTGGAGCAGATGCTCACGGCTCACGTGGGGAACGAGGGGTACGCCTGGCACGTGGTGGATTCCACCGACGGGCCGCTGGTCCGCCGGGGAGGCGGGTTGCCCGGCTTCGAGAGCTCCCTGCGCTGGTACCGGGCAGATGACCTGGTCATCATCTTCGTGCTGAACAACGAGCTAGGGCTGCGCATCCCCGTGGCCCGCGGCATCGACCGGATCGTCAAGGAGCACGCGGCGGTGCAGCTCTCGGGCCAGTAGGCCAGCGATGCGCCGGTGCCCGTCGGCGCCGAAGTGGCAGAAGTCGGTGTAGGCGCCCGGGGTCTCCGCCAGGGCGGCGGCGCCGTCCACCAGGGGAATACCCTGCTCGGCGGCCACCAGGCGCATGACGCTGGCATACTCCTCCTGGCCGGCGATGGGCAGGCCCCCGTGCAGGGAGTGGAAAGGCTCGTCCAGGAGGGCCGCCGCCTCGGCGGCGGCATGGTCGCCCGCGGCCGCAAGCGCCTCCGCCAGATGGAGCTGGGCCAGGTGGGAGAAGGCGTTGCGCAGCCCCATGGCCACCTTGAACGGCTCGATGGCCTCCCGGGGCCTCCCCTCCCGGAGCAAGGCGCGCCCCTGGTCCAGGGGCGCGGTCTGGGCCGGGTTGTCGCCCAGGAGCAGGAAGATCACCTCGCTGCCGGACCGGCGGGCCGCCGCGGCCATCTCCTCCAGGTTGCGGCGGTAGGCCTCCGGTGTGACCCGGGGGCGCAACGCGTCCAGCCGCACGGCGCCGGCCGCCGTCTCCGGTTCCCGCCCCGGCCCGCCGCCGCGGCGTGCCAGCGCCCGTAGCCCGCGGTAGAGGTAGAGCCAGCCGGCGCCCTCGTCCACCGCCTGCCGTGCATGGCGATGGGCCATCCGGGCGAAGCGCTCGGGCCCGTCGGGCGGCTCGCCGGGGGGGAGGTAGCGCCGGTCGTTGTAGTTGAAGGAGATCACGACGCACCGGGGCTCCAGGCTCAGGCCCCGGCCCAGCAGGGTCGCGAGCCCCTGGCTGGAGGTGTAGCCGGGCAGGGAGAGATTGACGCTTGCCACCCCGGGGATCAGCTCCTCCAGGACCTCGGGGAAGGTCACGGCGGTGTCCACGCTGTGGCCGAAGGTGTTGGAGTCACCCACGAACACGATCCGCACCGCGCTGGCCTCCCGCGCCTGGGGGGAGTCGGCGGCCAGCAGGCCATCACGCGCGAAGGCGCGCCGGCCGCCGTGGATGAGCCCCTGGAATCCGGGCCGCGCCGTCCAGCCGCTCTCGGGGCTGAACAGGTACCACGTCTCCGGCTCCGCCCGCAGGCCGCGAAGGTCCTGGACCAGGGTCCAGGCCACCCGTGCGCCCCCCTCCAGGATGGCCACGACGGCGGCCAGCGCCAGCAGCCCGGCCAACACGCGCCGGACCCGCTCTCCCAGGCTGCCCACCGGAGAACCCACGCGCCTCCCCCGCGCGCCTTGGTGCCGCCCGGGCCCGCCGGGCGCGGCGGCGGCGCGCGCTTCGCGGCCGGCGAGGCTACCACAGCGGCCGTGGCCGGGGACCCCTGCGGCGCCTGGTGTACACTCCGCCGCGTCACCGGCAGGAGCCACACCTCGCCCGGCCCCGACCACGGCGCGCCCGCCACCCGCGCCGCTCGCGCGACAGGAGGAGGCTGAGTCCATGGCCCACCACCAGCGGTTGCGCTTCCCGGCCAAGGACCGACCCCTGCGCGACGATGTACGCCGCCTGGGCGCCCTGGTGGGGGAGGTGATCCGCGAGCAGGGGGGGGACGAGCTGTACCGGCTGGTCGAGGATGTGCGCCGCGCGGCCATCGGCCGGCGCCAGGGGGACGCGGCGGCCCGCGACGCCCTGCTGGCGGCCACCGCCGGACTCGGGCCGCAGCGGGCGGAGCTGCTGGTGCGCGCCTTCTCCACCTACTTCCAGGTGGTGAACCTGGCCGAGCGGGTCCACCGCATCCGCCGCCGGCGAGATTACCTGCGGGAGGCGCGCCCCCCCCAGCCGGGGTCCCTCGCGGAGGGCGTGGCTCGGCTCAGGGATCAGGGGCTCGACGGGCCCGGGACGCGGGCACTCATGGGCCGCGTGCTGGTGGAGCCGGTCTTCACCGCCCACCCCAGCGAGGCCATCCGCCGCCTGATCCTGGAGAAGCAGCAGCGCATCGCCCGCTGCCTGGTGGAGGGGCTGGACCCGTCCCTGACCCCCCCCGAGCGGGTCGCCCTGCGCGGCCGGATCCGCGCCGAGGTGACCGCCGCCTGGCAGACCGCCGACCACCCTGCCGTGCGCCCCTCGGTGGCCGACGAGCGGGAGCACGTGCTGTTCTACCTGGCCGACGTGATCTACCGGATCGTGCCGCCCTTCTACGAGGAGCTGGAGGCGGCGCTGGAGCGGGTCCACGGCCCTGGGGGGCGCGGGCCGCGGCTCCCGGTCCTGGTCCGCTTCGGCTCCTGGGTCGGCGGCGACATGGACGGCCACCCGGGGGTCTCCGCTGCCACCATCCTGGCCACCCTAACCCGGCAGAGGCGGCTGATCCTGTCCCGCTACACCAAGGAGCTGCGGGGCCTGTCCCGGCGCCTGACCCAGTCCCTCTCCCGGGTGGATGTGGCCCGGGGCGTGCAGGAGCGGATCGACGCCTACGCGGCGCTCTTCCCCGAGGTGGCGGGACGCATCTCGCCGCGCCACCGGGAGATGCCCTATCTCATCCTGCTGCGGCTCATGGCGGCGCGCCTTCAGGCGACGGCCGCAGGGCAGGAGCACGCCTACCTGGACGCCGCTGCCTACGAGGACGATCTGCGCCTGCTGTCGGCCAGCCTGCGGCGGCACCGGGGGGACAAGGCGGGCCACTTCCTGGTGGAGCGGGCGCTGCGCCGTGCCGAGACCTTCGGCTTCCACCTGGCCACCCTGGACGTGCGCCAGCACGCGGACGTGCACCGGGCCGCGGTGGGAGAGCTGCTGGGCGATGCCGAATGGGACCAGCGATCCCCCGCCGAGCGTGCCCGGCGACTGGCGGCGGCGCTGGCGTCGGGTGAGGAGCCCGGGGCCCCACCGGGCCCGGCCGCCGCCGCCACCCTGGAGGTTTTCGCCGCCATCGCCGAGGGACGGCGCCTCCACGGCGAGCTGGCGGTGGGACCGGTGATCGTCAGCATGACGCGAGGCGCCGAGGACGTGCTGGCGGTGCTGCTCCTGGCCCGGTGGAGCGGGCTGGCCGGGCCTGGTGGCCAGGTCACCCTGGACGTGGCGCCGCTGTTCGAGACCCTGGCCGACCTGCAGGCGGCATCGGAGGTGATGCAGGAGCTGCTGGCGGATCCCGGCTACCGCCGCCACCTGGAGGCCCGGGGCGACCGGCAGGTGGTCATGGTGGGGTACTCCGACAGCAACAAGGACGCGGGGCTGGCCGCCTCGCGCTGGGCCATCCACTGCGCGCAGTCGGCCCTGATCCAGGCGCTCGCTCCACACGGCGTCCGCCTGACCGTCTTCCACGGCCGGGGCGGGAGCGTCGGCCGGGGCGGTGGCAAGACCCACCGGGCGGTGGCGGCGGCCCCGCCTGGCAGCGTGGGCGGCCACCTCAGGATGACCGAGCAGGGGGAGGTGATCAACGCCAAGTACGGCCTGCGCGGCATCGCCCTGCGCACCCTGGAGCGGGCGGTGGGGGCGGTGGCGCTGGCCGAGGCGCGGCCGCCTGGCGCGCCGCCCCCCGATCCGGCCTGGGCCGAGGCCATGGAGACGCTGGTGGCGGTGAGCCGCGATGCCTACCGCGCCCTGGTGCGGGACGACCCGGCCTTCGCGGCGTACTTCCGCGCCGCCACCCCCATCGACGTCATCGAGCGCATGCCCATCGGCTCGCGCCCCGCGGCCCGCGGGCGGGGGATGGACGGGCTGCGCGCCATCCCGTGGGTGTTTGCCTGGACCCAGAGCCGGCACCTCCTCCCTGGATGGTTCGGGCTGGGCGCGGGCCTGGCGGCGGCCGCCGGACGCCACGGCGAGGAGCGCCTGGCCGGGATGCTGCGGGGCTGGCCATTCTTCAGCTCACTGCTGGATGACGCGGAGATGGTCCTGGCCAAGGCCGACATGGCCATCGCCGCCCGCTACGCCGCTCTGGCGCCCGGCAGGGGAGAGGGGATCTTCGGGCGCATCCAGGCCGAGTACGACACCACCGTGAGCACCCTTCTCCGGCTGCGGGGAACGCAGGCGCTGCTGGACCGGGATCCCACGCTGCAGCGGTCCATCCGCCTGCGCAATCCGTACGTGGATCCCATGAGCCTCCTGCAGGTGGATCTGCTGGCGCGGTGGCGGGCCGCCGACCGCCGCGACGACGGTCTATTCCAGGCCCTGCTGGCCACCGTCAACGGGATCTCCCAGGGATTGCAGAACACCGGCTGAGGGGCGGACGCACCGGCCCGCCGGGAGGCTATCCTCTCGGCCCATGACCGCCGCTGTTCCCGTGACCACCCGGCGCATCCTCGCCTTCTGGACGCCCCTGGCCGCCACCTGGCTCATGATGTCGGTGGAGGGCCCCTTCCTGGCGGCCCTCATCGCGCGCCTGGCGGCCCCCCGGGAGAACCTGGCCGCCTACGGCGTGGCCTTCGCCTTGGCCCTCATCGTGGAGTCGCCCATCATCATGATGCTCAGCGCCTCCACGGCCCTGGTGGACTCCCGGGAGGCGTACCTCCGGCTGCGCAACTTCACCTGGATGCTCAACGCGGCCCTCACCGGCCTGCTTCTCCTGCTGCTCCTCACGCCCCTCTGGGAAGTGGTGGCGCTGCGGGGGATGGGGCTGCCGGCCGAGGTGGCCCGGCTCACCCGCGGCGCCCTGCTCCTGCTTCTGCCGTGGCCGGCGGCCATCGGCCACCGGCGCTTCCGCCAGGGGCTGCTCATCCGGCAGCGGCGGGCGCGGCGGGTCACCGCCGGCACCGGCATCCGGCTCATCGCCATGCTGGCGGCGGCGCTGGCTCTGGGCACGGCCACCGGCCTGCCCGGAGCCTGGGTGGGGGCAGTCGCGCTCTCGGCGGGAGTGGTGGCCGAGTGCCTGGCGAGCCACGCCATGTCCCGGGGCGTGGTCCGGGCGCTGCCGCCGGCGGACGCCTCCCGCCCGCCGCTGCCGGTCCCGGGGTACCGGGAGATCGGCGCCTTCTACGCCCCGCTGGCCCTCACCTCCCTCATCTCCATGGCCGCCCACCCGCTGGTCACCTTCTTCATGGGTCGGGGGCGCTTCCCCCTGGAGTCCCTGGCGGTCCTGCCGGTGGTCAACTCACTGGTCTTCCTCTTCCGCAGCCTGGGGCTTGCCTACCAGGAGGTTGCCATCACCCTGCTGGCCGCCGGCGAGGCCAACCGGCGGCCGGTTTACCGCTTCGCCGCCGGGCTGGCGGCGGCCGGGACGCTGGGCCTGGCGGCGGTGGCGTTCACCCCCCTGTCGGCCGCCTGGCTGCAGGGAGTCTCGGGGCTCACCCCCTCCCTGGCGGCGTTCGCCGTCCCCCCCCTGCGCCTGCTGGCGGTGATGCCTGCCCTGTCGGTGCTCCTGTCGCTGCAGCGCGCCATCCTCGTCCACGGCCGCCGCACCGGGCCGGTGACCGCCGCCACGGCGCTGGAGATGGCCGGGATCCTCGCCGTGCTGGTGCTGGGGCTGGGGTGGCTGCCGGTGCCTGGCGTGAACGTTGCCGCGGCGGCCTTCCTGGTGGGCCGCATGGCAGGCAACCTCTACCTCGTCCGGCCGTGCCTCCGGGCCTCCGGCGACCGGCTGGTATGATGCCCGCCGTGGACGACCGAAGCCTGCTGCAGGAGATCCACGCGGAGATCCAGCCCCTGGTGGGCCAGGGCCGCCTGCCCGCGTCCATCCCGCCGCTGGCCGCCGTCCCCCGGGATCGCTTCGCCATGGTGCTGCGGCGCGTGGACGGCCGGGAGGCCGCCGTTGGCCACGCCGCCGAGCCCCTTTCCATCCAGAGTATCTCCAAGATCCTCATCCTCACGCTGGCCATGCAGCTGGAAGGCGATGGGATCTGGACCCGGGTCTACCGCGAGCCCTCCGGCAATCCCTACAACTCGCTGGTCCAGCTCGAGCGGGAGGAGGGCATTCCGCGCAATCCGTTCATCAACGCCGGAGCCATCACCCTCACCGATCTCATCCTGTCCCGCCTGGACGACCCCGCCGGCGCCGTGCGGGACCTGGCCCGCCGCTCGGCCGGAAACCAGAGCCTGGATTTCGACCTGGAGGTGGCCGCGGCCGAGGCGGCCACGGGACACCGCAACCGGGCCCTGGCCCACTTCCTCAAGGCCTTCGGCAACCTCCACAACGATGTGGACCGGGTGCTGGACGCCTACTTCCGCATCTGCTCCCTGTCCATGAGCTGCCAGGACCTGGCCGCCGCCTTCGCCTTCCTGGCCAGCGGAGGGCAGTCGGCGGATGGCACCTCGGAGATGGCCACCCGTCGCCAGGTGAAGCGGATCAACGCCGTGATGCTCACGTGCGGTGTTTACGATTCGGCCGGGGATTTCGCCTACAGGGTTGGACTGCCGGGGAAGAGCGGCGTGGGCGGCGGCATCGTCGCGGTCATGCCGGGACGCTTCACCGTCGCGGTCTGGAGCCCGGGCCTGGACGAGACCGGCAACTCCCTGGCCGGGACCATGGCCCTGGAGCTGCTGACCACCAAGCTGGGCGTCTCGGTCTTCTGAGCCTTACCCGGGGCGGGGGATCTCGATGTAGCGGGCCGTCTCGTCGGCCACCTCGCGGCCGCAGATCCGCTCCACCACGTGCAGGGCCATGTCCATGCCGGCGGCCACTCCCGCCGACGTGATGACCTCCCCCTCGTCCACGAAGCGGCCCTCGCGCTCGATGCGTACATCGGGGGCCAGCGCGGCCAGAAGCTCCAGCCCCGCCCAGTGGGTCGTGGCGCGCCTTCCGGCCAGCAGTCCGGCCCGGGCCAGCAGCAGCGCTCCGGTGCACACCGACGTGGTCAGCCGGGCGGCGCCCGAGGCCCGTCCGATCCAGTCCAGCGTCTCCCGGCTCTCCAGCAGCGCCCGGGTGCCAAAGCCGCCTGGGACCACCAGGATGTCGATGGCGGGAGCGCTGGCGAAGTCGTGGTGGGGGACGACCACCAGGCCCCCGGTGGCGGCCACCGGCGCGCGCGTCCGGGCCACGGTGAACACCGTGAAGGGGGCCGAGTCCTCGGAGCGGCGCGACTCCACCCCCGGGACCGTGCGGGTGCGGGAGAAGACCTCGAACGGGCCTGCGAAGTCCAGGACCTCCACGTCGGGGAAGATCAGGATGCCAACGGCCAGACGCTCCATGAGGGACCCTCCAGGCAGGCCCCAGGCTAGCACCTCCCTGGCGCCCGGCACCCGCCAGAAAAATTGTAAGTCGCTGATTGCAAGTGAGATAGATGGCGTTTGCCCGCCCCGGCTGCCGGTCGTTCAAGAATCCTTCAACCGCCCGGGCGCATTCTCGGGGCACCACAGCCGGCCATCCGGCCCCTGGAGCACCAGGCGGCCCCGCTGGCAGGGAGGGTCCGATGTCCCGCAAGGAAGCCGCCGCCGCCCTGATCGCCTTTACCCTCGTGGCCCTGCCCGGCCTGCCTGCCCGGGCCCAGACCGATCCCCGCTGTACACCGCCCGGCATCCAGGTGCTGACCGATCCGGCCGGGGATCAGACGGGCGCTCCCAACACCAACCAGCAGCTGGACCTGAGGAAGGTGGAGATGGCCGAGGAGTACCCGGGCGGCATCGGCCAGATGGTCGTGACCATGACCGTCTCCCAGCTGGATCCCGCGGCGCTACCACCCAATGCCACCTGGCGGACAAGCTTCGTCGCCCGGCACGCCGACCTGACGACCACGACCTACTTCGTCACCATGGCCACCAACTCGGGGGCCAACCCGCTGGGTGTCTCCTTCAACTACGGCTTCGTGGACGGCACCATCAACCGCACCGTGGGTGGCGCCGACAGCGGGCGCCTGGACGCGGCCACGAAGACCATCACCGTCTTCTTGAAGCTCAGCAAGCTCAAGAAACCGGAAGGGCTCGCCGGGAACCAGACCCTCACCGGGCCGGCGGTGGACCTGTCGGCGGGCAAGGCCATCACCTCCATCTCCGGCGTCACCTCCATCCTGGTGGGGGTGGTGGGCAATGGCTTCAACATCACCGTGGACTCCATCCCGGCCACCGGGAC
>JBFGDW010000015.1:0-22672 GCA_041580435.1 Candidatus Polarisedimenticolia bacterium
AGCCGCCCCTCTTGGTATCGGCCGATCCGGGGGCGGGCAGGCTGCCCGCCCCGGCGGCGGAGGCGGGCGACGAGGCGGCCATGCTGGCCGCCGCCCTTCCCGGGATC
Organism: Candidatus Polarisedimenticolia bacterium; assembly: GCA_041580435.1. Taxonomy (GTDB): domain Bacteria; phylum Acidobacteriota; class Polarisedimenticolia; order SMYD01; family SMYD01; genus JBFGDW01. The sequence continues at coordinate 108 of JBFGDW010000015.1, forward strand.
CCGGTGGTGGTCTGCCCGCAGCGGGCGGCGGGCGCCCGCCTGGCGGTGGAGCGGTGCGGCGCCGATCTCATCCTGCTGGATGACGGGTTCCAGCACCGCGCCCTGGCGCGGGAGGCGGACCTGGTGGCGCTGGATGCCCACGATCCATGGGCAGGCGGCCGGCTTCTCCCGGCCGGCAGTCTGCGCGAGCCCCCCGTGGCGCTGCGCCGCGCCCATGCCGTGGTCCTCACCCGGGCCGATCAGGAGGACGCCGCCGTCCAGGCGCGGGAGGAGGTGGGCCGTGTGGCGCCCGGGCTGCCGGTCTTCCGCTCGCGCCATCTTCCCTCGGCGGTGCGCTGGCCAGCCCGCCACGGGAGGGAGGCGGCGCCTTCCACCATGGCGGGCGTCCCGGTGGCGGCCTTCGCCGGGCTGGGGCGCCCGGAGTCCCTCCAGGAGACCCTGACGCGCCTGGGCGCCCGTGTGGTGGCCTTCACTCCGCGCCCGGATCACGCCCCTTACGGGCCGGGGGAGGTGGGGCGCCTGGTGCGAGCCGGCCTCGACGCCGGCGCCCGCTGGGTGATCACCACCGCCAAGGACGCGGCACGGATCCCCGCAGGGGAGCTGCCGGAGGAGCTGGCAATCCTGGAGATCCAGCTGGAGGTGGAGGAGGGCGGCCGGCTGGTGCGCCGGGTGCTGGACCTCTGCCCGCCGGGCCTCCCTGCACCGCCCGCGGGCCACGTTGAGGCGGCCGGATGATCTTTGCTAGGCTGCGTCCCCGGGTCCGCAGCCCGGAGCGCCCGTGATCGTCTCCCCGGCCACCCTGGTGGAGGTCCTCGGCGCGGCCGCCGGGCGGCTGCCCCGGCCGCTGGCCCTGGCCGCCGGGCGGCGCCTGGGGGACGCCATGGCCCTGCTGGTGCGCTCGCGCCGCCGGCTGGCGCTGGCCAACCTGGAGCGGGCTCTGGGCGGCGAGATGGATGCCCCGGCCCGCAGGCGGCTGATGCGGGAGGTGTTCCGACAGTTCGGGCAGACGCTGGTGGAGGCGTTGCTGCTGCCGCGGATGGTCCGGCGCGGGCTCCATCACTACGTGGAGCACGAGGGGTGGGAGCACCTGGAGCAGGCCATGGCCCAGGGGAAGGGAGCCATCGTGTTCACCGGTCACTTCGGCAACTGGGAAGTGGTGGCGCTGGCCCAGGGGGCCCGGGGCATCCCCATGGACGTGGTGGGACGCCCTCCCGACGACCCGCGCCTGGCGGCGCGCCTCGAGTCCATCCGGCAGCTCACAGGCAATCGCACCATCTCCAAGCGCCAGGCGGTGCGTCCCATGCTCCAGAGCCTGCGCCAGGGACGGACGGTGGGGCTGGTGGTGGATCAGAACGTCGGGGCCGGGCGGGGCATCTTCGTGGACTTCTTCGGCCGGCCGGCCTCCACCACACCGGCCCTGGCGGTCCTGGCCCTCAAGACCGGGGCACCGGTGGTCCCCGTCTTCGGCTACCCCGACCAGGGGGGCCGCCACCGGATCGTCTACGGCCGGCCCCTGGAGGTGACGCGGTCCGGGGATCACCAGCGAGACGTGCGCGAGCTGACGGCCCGGGCCACCGCCGTCATCGAGAGGGCCGTGCGACGCCACCCCCAGCTCTGGCTCTGGCTCCATGATCGCTGGCGCTCGCGGCCTCCCCAGGAGCCGGCGGCCAGCGGGAGCCAGCCATGAGGCGCGCCCTGTTCATGGACCGCGACGGCACCGTGTGCCGTGAGGTGGGGTACGTGAACCACCCCAGCCGCCTGGAGCTCCTGCCCCGCTCCGCCGAGGCCATCCGGCGGGCCCGGGAGGCCGGCCTGCTGTGCGTCCTGGTCACCAACCAGGCCGGCGTGGCCCGGGGCTACTTCACCGAGGATCTCATCCATCTGGCCCATGCGCGCCTCGGGGATCTCCTCGCCGCCGAGGGAACCGCCCTGGACGCCATCTACTACTGCCCCCACCACCCCACCGCCGGGACCCCGCCCTACCGGGCCGACTGCGCCTGCCGCAAGCCGCGGCCGGGGATGCTCCTGGACGCCGCCCGGGACCTGGGCATCGACGTGCCAGCGAGCTACGTGGTGGGCGACAAGATCAGCGACGTGGAGATGGCCCACACCCAGGGCGCCCGGGGCATCCTGGTGCGCACCGGGTACGGCCGCGGCGAGGAGGAGTACGGCCGGGCGGCCTGGGCCACCGAGCCCGATGCCATCGCCGACGACCTGCTGGATGCGGTGGAGTGGATCCTCCAGGCTGAGGATGAGCGCGCCGGGGGGGCGGCATGACGGCCCGCCGGCCCGCCCGTCCACGCCCCCGGCGGGCCGCCGCCAGCGGCGGAAGGCCGGATCCGGATCGCTCCATCCGAGGCCGCCTCCTGGAGGTGCTGGAGCGCTTCCCCGGCATTCGCCTGGCCGTCTGGGGCGACCTGGTGGTGGACGAGTTCGTGGTGGGCGCCGTGAACCGCATCTCCCGGGAGGCGCCGGTGCTCATCCTGGACCTCATGGACACCACCCGGATCCCGGGCGGGGCCGCCAACACCGTGGCCAACATCGCCGCCGTGGGGGCCACGCCGCTGCCGGTGGGCGTGGTCGGGGACGACGACTGGGGCCGCGACCTTCTGCGCCTGCTGGCGGCCCGTGGCGTGGACACCTCGGGCATCCAGGTCGAGGCCGGCCTCACCACCCCCACCAAGAGCCGCATCTCCGGCGCCGGGCTGCACACCACTCGCCAGCAGATCGTGCGGGTGGACCGCGGCGGCCCGTACGCCCTGGCCCCGGCGCGGCGGCGGGCGCTGGCCCGGGCGGCGGCGGCCGCCGCCGAGGGCTCCTCGGGGCTGGTCCTGGCCGACTACGGCTACGGCGCCATCGAGCCGGCGGCGGGCCGGCGCCTGGCCCGGCGCCTGCGGCAGGCCGGCCGTGTGGTGGCGGTGGACTCCCGGTGGCGGCTGCTCCAGTTCAAGGGGGTCAGCACCGCCACGCCCAACGAGCCCGAGCTGGAGGCGGCGGTGGGGATCTCCCTGCGCGGCGAGGATGAGGACGCCCTCGCCCGCGCCGGACTGGAGCTCCGGCGGCGCCTGGACTGCGAGACCCTGCTGGTGACCCGCGGCCGCCGGGGGATGGCGGTTTTCCAGGCCTCCCGCTCCACGCCAGCGTTGCTGCCCGTCTTCGGCACCGACGAGGTGGCCGACGTGACCGGGGCAGGCGACACGGTCATGGCCGTCTACACGGTGGCCCTGGCGGCCGGCGCCACGCCGGTGGACGCGGCCCGCCTGGCCAACTACGCCGGCGGGCTGGTGGTCATGAAGCAGGGGACGGCCACCGTGAGCCGCCAGGAGCTGGCCCGGGCGGTGGAGGCCGACACGTGAGCCGCCCCGCGCCGGTGGTGGACGAGTCCGGCTGCGAGGAGCCGGTGGCCGCCGCCCGGAAGGCGGGGGCCCGCACCGTCGTCCTGGCCAACGGCGCCTTCGATCCTCTCCACGTGGGGCACCTCCGCTACCTGCTGGGAGCCAGGGAGGAAGGGGACTTCCTGGTGGTTGCCGTGAACTCCGACGCGTCGGTGCGCCACCTCAAGGGGCCGGGCCGGCCCGTGGTCCCCGAGGCGGAGCGCGCCGAGCTGGTTGCGGCGCTGCGGCCGGTGGACCTGGTGGTCGTGTTCGGCGCCGACACGGTGGCCGGCCTGCTCACCCGCCTGCGCCCCGAGGTTCACGCCAAGGGGACCGACTACACCGCCGAGACGGTGCCCGAGCGGGAGGTGGTGGCGTCCTACGGCGGGCGCACGGTGATCACCGGCGATCCCAAGTCCCACGACTCCAGCGCCTTCATCAGGCGGCTGCGCGGCGGCGACTAGGCCGGCTCAGCCCCGGCTTGTCCCGCCGGCGCCGGTTCCCCCGGCGGCATGGTAGTCCTGCAGGGCCCGCACAGCCAGGTCCTCTCGCTGCAGGGCCCGGATCCCCGCCACCGTGGCGGCGGCCCCCGACAGGGTGGTGATGGTGGGCACGCCATAGGCGTAGGCGCTGCGCCGCAGCACCTGCTCGTCGTGGTACGACTCCTGACCCAGGGGGGTGTTGATGATGATGTGGATCTCGCCGTTCTTGATCCGGTCCACGATGTTGGGTCGCCCCTCATTGACCTTGTAGACCGACTCCACCTCCAGCCCGGCCTCCTGGAGGCGGGTGGCGGTCCCCCGGGTGGCCACCAGGGAGAATCCAGCCTGGCGCAGTCCCTCGGCGATGGGGATGACGCTGTCCTTGTCGTTGTCGTTCACCGACAGGAATGCGGTGCCCTGGGTGGGGAGGGGCGTGCCCACGCTCATCTGGGCCTTGGCGAAGGCGATGCCGAAGGACGGCGCGATCCCCATGACCTCACCGGTGGACTTCATCTCCGGCCCCAGGACCGGGTCCTCATCCTTGAAGCGGACAAAGGGGAAGACCGACTCCTTGACGAAGAAGCCGTTGAGGGTGGGCTCCTGCACCTGCAGATCGGCCAGGGTCCGCCCGGCCATGATCTGGGCGGCCAGCCGCGCCACCTGCATCCCGGTGGCCTTGGAGACGAACGGCACGGTGCGGGAGGCCCGGGGGTTCACCTCCAGGACATAGACCACGCCGTCCTTGATGGCGTACTGGATGTTGAGGAGGCCCTTCACCTCCAGGGCCAGGGCCAGGCGCCGGGTGTGGGCGCGGATGGTCTCCAGGTGCTCGGCGGCGATCAGGTAAGGCGGCAGCACGCAGGCCGAGTCCCCCGAGTGGATCCCCGCCTCCTCGATGTGCTGCATGACCCCCGCCACCAGGACGTCCTTGCCGTCGCAGAGGGCGTCCACGTCCACCTCGAAGGCGTCCTCCAGGAACCGGTCGATGAGGATGGGATGGTCCTCCGACGCCTCCGCCGCCACCCGGATGTACTCCCGCAGGGTGGAGCCGTCGTAGACGATGGCCATGGCGCGGCCGCCCAGGACATAGGACGGGCGCACGAGCACGGGGTAGCCAATGGACTCGGCCACCTGCCGGGCCTCCTCGTAGGACGTCGCCGTGCCTGACTCGGGCTTGGGAATGTCCAGCTCGTTGAGCAGGGCCTCGAACCGCCGCCGGTCCTCGGCCAGATCGATCATCTCGGGGGAGGTCCCCAGGATGTTGACTCCGGCCCGGTGCAGGGGCATGGCCAACTTGAGGGGAGTCTGCCCGCCGAACTGGATGATCACGCCCTCGGGCTTCTCCCGCTCCACGATGTTGAGGACGTCCTCCAGGGTGAGGGGCTCGAAGTAGAGGCGGTCGGAGGTGTCGTAGTCCGTGGAGACCGTCTCCGGGTTGCAGTTGACCATGATGGTCTCGATGTCCAGCTCCCTGAGGGCGAAGGAAGCCTGGCAGCAGCAGTAGTCGAACTCGATCCCCTGGCCGATCCGGTTGGGGCCGCCCCCCAGGATCATGACCTTGCGGCGCGCGGTGGGAGCCGCCTCGTCCTCGTCCTCGTAGGTGGAGTACATGTAGGGGGTGTGGGCCTCGAACTCGGCGCCGCAGGTGTCCACCCGGCGGTACACCGGGCGCAGGCCGCGGGCCAGGCGGGCCTCCCGAACCTGGGCGGCGGTGGCACCCAGGAGGAAGCCCAGCTGCACGTCGGAGAACCCGTAGCGCTTGGCCCGCAGGAGCAGCTCGTCGGGGACCGTCTCCAGACCGAACGCCCGCAGGTTCCCCTCCAGGTGCACCAGCTCCTCCAGGTTGGCCAGGAACCAGCGGTCCACGCTGGTCAGCTCCGAGAGGGCGTCCACCGTCATGCCGCTCACCAGGGCCTGGCGCAGGGCGAAGATCCGGTCGGGTGTTCCGGCGGTGAGGGCCTCCCGCACCCGCGCCGGATCCGTCACGTCCCGCCCGTCGGCGCCCAGGCCGGCACGGCCAATCTCCAGGCTCCGCAGGCCCTTCTGCAGCGCCTCCTTGAACGTCCGCCCGATGGCCATGGCCTCCCCCACCGACTTCATCTGGGTTCCCAGGCGCCGGTCGGTGCGCGGGAACTTCTCGAAGTCGAAGCGCGGGATCTTGACCACGCAGTAATCGATGGTGGGCTCGAAGGAGGCGGGCGTCTCCCGTGTGATGTCGTTGGGGATCTCGTCCAGGGTGTAGCCCACGGCCAGCTTGGCCGCGATCTTGGCGATGGGGAAGCCGGTGGCCTTGGAGGCCAGGGCCGAGCTCCTGGACACCCGCGGGTTCATCTCGATGACCATGACCCGGCCGTCCTGGGGGTTGACGGCGAACTGGATGTTGGAGCCCCCGGTCTCCACCCCCACCTCCCGCATGATGAGCAGGGAGGCGTCCCGCAGGCGCTGGTACTCGCGGTCGGTGAGGGTCTGGGCCGGTGCCACGGTGATGGAGTCACCGGTGTGGATCCCCATGGGATCCAGGTTCTCGATGGAGCAGATGATGACCACGTTGTCGGCCAGGTCGCGCATCACCTCCAGCTCGAACTCCTTCCATCCCAGGAGGGACTCCTCCACCAGGACCTCCCGGCTCAGAGACATGGCCAGGCCGCGGGCGGTGATCTCCCGGAACTCCTCGATGTTGTAGGCGATGCCACCGCCCGATCCCCCCAGCGTGAACGACGGCCGCAGCACCAGCGGGAAGCTGCTGGTGGCGGCGAACTCCTCGGCCTCGGCCACCGAGTGCACCGCCGCGCTGCGCGGCACCTCCAGGCCGATGCGCTCCATGGCCTCCTTGAACAGGTGGCGCTCCTCGCACACCTTCATGGCCCGGAGCTTGGCGCCGATGAGCTCCACCCCGTACTGGTCCAGGATCCCCTCCTCGGCCAGGCTCACCGCCAGGTTGAGGGCGGTCTGCCCGCCCACCGTGGGCAGGAGGGCGTCGGGGCGCTCCATCTCCAGGATGCGCGCCAGCACCTGCGGGACCAGGGGCTCCACGTAGGTCCGGTCCGCCATCTCCGGGTCGGTCATGATGGTGGCCGGGTTGGAGTTGACCAGGATGACCCGGTACCCCTCCTGGCGCAGCGCCTTGCACGCCTGCACTCCCGAGTAGTCAAACTCGCAGGCCTGGCCGATGACGATGGGCCCGGAGCCGATGATGAGGATGGAGCGCAGGTCGTCGCGGCGGGGCATCAGCGGGCGCCTCTTGGCGGGGCGGAGACAAAAAGAGAGGGAGCCTGGCGCTCCCTCGGCTGGACGGCGTGGCGCCGGGCTGCCCGGGCGGGGGCTATCCCTGCTCTCCCGCGCCGGCCGGGGTCTCGCCGCCGGCCGGCGTGTCGGCGGCGGGGGCCGCCTCGGGCTTGTCGTCCTTGGCAGGCGCAGGCTCGGGCGCGCCCACCAGCTCCACCAGGGCCATGTCGGCGGCGTCGCCGGGCCGGTGGCCCAGGTGATAGAGACGGGTGTAGCCGCCGGGCCGCTCGGCGAAGCGGGGGGCCAGGGTGGTGAACAGCTTCTTGAGGGTTGCCTTGTCCCGGACGTGGCGCGCCACCCGCCTGCGCGCCGGCAGGGTGTCCTTCTTGGAGAGGGTGATGAGCCGCTCGGCGAACGGCCGCACCTCCTTCGCCTTCATGAGGGTCGTGGTCACCCGCTCGTGGGTGAACAGCGCCGTGGACAGGTTGCGGAGGGTGGCCAGCCGGTGCTCCGAGGAGCGCCCCAGCTTCCTTCCCTTGACCCGGTGTCGCATGCGTGTGTCTCCGTGCCGGCCGCGGCTACTTGCTGGCCGAGTACCGGCGCAGGTCCTCGGCCTTCATCCCCAGGGTCAGCCCCATCTCGTCCAGGATCTCCTTGATCTCGATGAGGGACTTCCGGCCGAAGTTCTTGGTCTTGAGCATCTCCTGCTCGGTTTTCTGCACCAGGTCGGCGATGGTGGAGATGTTGGCGTTCTTGAGGCAATTGTAGGAGCGGACCGACAGCTCCAGCTCGTCCACCGACCGGTTCAGGTTCTCGTGGAGGTGCTCCTCCTCCCCGCCAAAGGCCTCCTCGCCCTCCTCCCCCGACTCCTCGAAGTTGATGAAGATGGCCAGGTGGTTGTTGAGAAGCTTGGACGCCAGGGCCACGGTGTCCTGGGGCGCCACGGCCCCGTTGGTCCAGACCTCCACCGTCAGCTTGTCGTAGTCGGTGGTCTGCCCCAGCCGGGCGTCCTCGACCCGGTAGTTGACCTTCCGCACCGGGGAGTGGGCCGAGTCCACGGGGATGTAGCCCAGGGACAGGTCCTCGTCGAAGTTCCGGTCGGCGGGAACGTAGCCGCGGCCATGCTTGACGCGCATCTCCATTTCCAGCCGGCCCTCGTCGCCCAGGGTGGCGATGAGGATGTCCGGGTCCAGGATCTCGACGTTCTGGTTCACCTCGATGTCCTTGGAGGTGACGGTGCATGGCCCCTTGGCGGAGATGCGGATGGTCTCGGGGTGCTCCGAATGCAGCTTCATGGGAATCTGCTTCAGGTTCAAGATGATGTCGGTGGTGTCCTCCACCACTCCCGGCAGGGAGCTGAACTCGTGCAGGACGCCCTCGATGCGCACGGCCGTCACCGCCGCCCCCTCGATGGAGGACAGGAGCACGCGCCGCAGAGCGTTGCCGATGGTCGTCCCGAAGCCGCGCTCGAACGGCTGGGCGTAAAAGAGCCCGTACGTGGGCGAAAGGGTGTTGCTCTCGCACTCCAGGCGCTTGGGCCTCTGGAAACCTTTCCACAGCATGTTTCGATGGTCCTCCTGGAATCCTGCCAGGCGTTACTTGGAGTAGAGCTCGACGATGAGCTGCTCGCTGATGGGCAGGACGATGTCCTCCCGCGTGGGCACGCTCACGACCCGCCCCTTGAAAGCCTCGGCGTCCAGCTCGAGCCACGGCGGGATCCCCCGCCCCTTGGCAGTCTCGATGGACAGTCGGATGAAATCGTTCTTGCGGCTGCCTTCCCGGACGGCGATCTCATCGCCCTCCTTCACCAGGCACGAAGGGATGTCCACCTTGCGGCCGTTGATGGCGATGTGGCCGTTGCTCACCAGCTGCCGCGCCTGGGGGCGGCTGGAGGCGAAACCGATGCGGTAGACCACGTTGTCCAGCCGCTGTTCCAGGAAGGACAGCAGGGTGGCGCCGGTGATCCCCTTGCGCCGGGCCGCCTTCTTGAAGTAGTTGCGGAACTGGCGCTCCAGCACGCCGTAAATGCGCTTCACCTTCTGCTTCTCGCGCAACTGGGTGCCGTAGCCGGTGACCTTGGAGCGCCGGCGTCCGTGCTGGCCAGGCGCGTAGCCGCGCCGCTCGATGGCGCACTTGTCCTTGTAGCAGCGATCCCCCTTCAGGAAGAGCTTCATCCCCTCGCGCCGGCACAGCCGGCAGACGGGTCCGCGAATGCGAGCCACCTGACCTCCTCCTCAGACCCGCCGCCGCTTGGGCGGTCGGCAGCCGTTGTGGGGAATGGGCGTCACGTCCTTGATGGACTTCACCTCGATGCCCACGACCTGCAGGGCGCGGATGGCCGACTCCCGGCCCGAGCCGGGGCCCTTGACCCGCACGTCCACGCTGCGCACGCCGTGCTCCTTGGCGGCGGAGCCGGCCGACTGGGACACGAGGGTGGCGGCAAAGGGGGTGCCCTTCCGCGATCCCTTGAAGCCCACGGTCCCCGCCGAGGCCCAGGACAGGACGTTCCCCTCGGGGTCGCAGATGCTCACGATGGTGTTGTTGAAGGAGGCATGGACGTTGACGATCCCGTGGGGGATGTTCTTCTTCTCCTTGCTTCCCTTCTTCTTGCCCTTGGGTTTGGCCATGTTCAGTCCCTACCTCAGCCCTTCTTTCCGACGGTTCTCTTCTTGCCGGCGATGGCCCGGCGCGGCCCCTTCTTGGTCCGGGCGTTGGTGTGGGTCCGCTGCCCGCGCACCGGCAGGCCGCGCCGGTGCCGCAACCCACGGTAGGAGCCGATGTCCATGAGGCGCTTGATGTCCATGGACACGTTCTTGCGGAGATCCCCCTCCACCTGCCCCTCTTCCTGGATCACGCGCCGGATCTTGGTCACCTCCTCCTCGGAGAGGTCCTTGACCTTGATGCCCGACTCCACCCGGGCCTTGCCGAGGATGCGCAGGGCCCGTGAGTGCCCGATCCCGAAGATGTAGGTCAGCGCGATCTCGGCCCGCTTGCCCTGGGGCAGATCCACTCCTGCTATGCGCGCCACCGGGAGCCTCCTAGCCCTGCCGCTGCTTGTGCTTGGGATTGGTGCAGATCACCCGCACCACGCCGCGGCGGCGGATGATCTTGCACTTGTCGCAAATGCGCTTGACTGACGCCCGAACCTTCATATTCTAGCACCTTCCACACCCCCGGCAAGACCCCGGGGTTCCTTCGTAACTACTTGTAACGATAGATGATACGTCCTCTTGTCAGGTCGTAGGGGGAGAGCTCCACCAGCACCCGGTCCCCAGGCAGGATGCGGATGAAGTTCTTGCGCATCTTACCCGAGATGTGGGCCAGGACCTTGTGCTTGTTGTCCAGCTCCACCCGGAACATGGCGTTGGGCAGCGGCTCGAGAACCGTCGCCTCCACCTGGATCGCCTCTTCCTTCTCGCTCACCCGCGTCCCCTTCCTGCCGCCGACGCACCGGCCACGACCGCGCCAGCCGCTTCCGGCAGGGCCACCTGGGCCAGGCCGGGGCGGGCGCCGCTCCCCAGCACCCACGGGCCCTGGGGGGTGATGGCAACCGACCGCTCGACGTGGGCCGACGGGGTGCCGTCCAGGGTGGTCACCGTCCAGCCGTCCGGTCCGATCTCCACCCCGGGTCCTCCCAGGTTGATCATGGGCTCGATGGCCAGGACCATCCCGCTCTCCAGCCGCAGGCCCGTGCCCGGCTCCCCCACGTTGGGGAGGTTGGGAGGCTCGTGCAGCTTGTGGCCAATGCCGTGGCCCACGAAATCCCGCACCACGCCGTAGCCAAGCCCCTCGGCATGGGCCTGCACGGCGTGCCCCACGTCTCCCAGACGGGCGCCCGGGCGCATCTGCTCCACCCCCAGCCGCAGCGCCTCCCGCGCTCCGTGCAACAGGGCCAGATGCTCGGGAGCCACCTCCCCCACCGGGAAGGTCTCGGCGCCGTCGCCGTAAAGCCCCTCCAGGCACACGCCGAAGTCAATGCTCACCAGGTCCCCTTCCGCCAGCCTTCGCCGCCGGGGGATACCGTGCACCACCTGCTCGTTGATGGAGACGCACAGGGTGGCCGGGAAGCCCTGGTATCCCTTGAACGCAGGCGTGGCGCCAGCGCGGCGCGTCTGCTCCTCGGCCCAGGCGTCCAGCTCGGCCACGTCCACCCCGGGCGCCACGGCGGCGCCCAGATCGGCCAGGACGCCCAGCACGATCCGGTTGGCCCGGTCCATGATGCTCAGCTCGCTGTCGCTCTTCAGGGCGATCATGCCGCCACCCGGTCCAGGGCCGACTGGAGGCGTCCGAACACCTCGGCCTCGGTGCCCACGCCGTCGATCTCCACCAGGAGGTGCCGCTGGCGGTAGATGGCCAGCAGCGGCGCCGTCTCTTCCCGGTACACCTTGAGCCGCTCCCGGACCACCTCCTCCCGGTCGTCGGCTCGCTGCTCCAGGCGCCCGCCGCAGGCGGTGCAGGGGTCAGGAGCTGTCCCGGCCCGGGGTGCCCGGCCGACCGCGCCGCAGCCGGCGCAGACCCTGCGGCTGGCGATCCTCGCCACCACCTCCGCCTCGGGAACCTCCAGGAGGAGCACGGCCGAGCGCTGCCAGCCGTGGCGGGCCAGGATGGCGTCCAGGGCCCGCACCTGCTCAGGCGTGCGCGGGAAGCCGTCCAAAAGGTAGCCCGCCTGGCAGTCCTCGGCGGCCAGCCGCTGGGCCACCATGTCGGCCACCACCGAGTCGGGAATCAGCTCCCCCCGGTCCAGGTACGCCTGGGCCTTCCGGCCCAGCGGTGTCGCCTTGCGGACGTGCTCCCGGAACATGTCGCCGGTGGAGATGTGGGGGACCCCCCGCGCGCCGGACAGGCGTCGGGCCTGGGTCCCCTTCCCCGCCCCGGGCGGGCCCATGAGCTCCAGCCGCATCAGCCCCTCCGGCCCCGGACACGGGACCCCTTCAGGAACCCCTCGTAGTGGCGCATGATGAGCTGGGATTCCACCTGCTGCACCGTGTCCATGGCCACGCCCACCACGATGAGCAGGGAGGTGCCGCCGAAGAAGAACTTCACTCCCAGCCCGTTGGCCAGGAAGTTGGGCAGCAGGCCGTCCAGGGCGGTCCCCAGCCCCAGGGAGCCCATGAGGGGAACCCGGTCCAGGCCGGCCGGGTTCAGGCCGCTGATGAGCACCACCGGCAGCAGGGCCACCAGGCCCAGGTAGATGGCGCCGGCGAAGGTGAGCCGGGTGAGGATCCGGTCGATGTACTCGGCCGTCCGCTTCCCCGGCCGGATGCCCGGGATGAATCCGCCGTACTTCTTCAGGTTGTCGGCGGTGTCCACCGGGTTGAAGATGATGGAGGTGTAGAAGTAGCAGAAGAAGATGATGAGGAAGAAGTACGCCAGGTTGTGGAGGGGCTCGTTGTAGCCGAACAGCCCCGAGAGCCGGGAGAGGGCCGGGAAGATCTGCCCCAGGGTCTGGGGGATGGTGAGGAGCGACGAGGCGAAGATCACCGGGATCACGCCTCCGGTGTTCACCCGCAGCGGGAGGTGGGTGGCCTGCCCGCCATAGACCCGGCGGCCCACCACCCTCCGGGCGTATTGCACCGGGATCCGCCGCTGCGCCCGTTCCACGTAGACCACCACGGCGATGACCGCCACCATGACAATGACCAGGGCCAGCACCGCGAACAGGTTGATGCTGCCCGACTGGAGATCCAGGAAGGTGTCGAAGATGGCCTGGGGCAGGCCCACGATGATACCGGCGAAGATGATGAGGGAAATGCCGTTGCCGATGCCCCGCTCGCTGATCTGCTCGCCCAGCCACATGATGAATGCCGTGCCGGTGGTCAGGGTGAGGACCGTCATGAGGCGGAAGCCCCAGCCCGGGTTCAGGACGATGCCTCGCCCTCCGGCGCCCAGGCCCGAGAGGTTCTCCAGCCACAGGGCGATCCCGGCGGACTGGATCACGGACAGGACCACGGTGCCGTAGCGGGTGTACTGGACGATCTTCTTGCGCCCGACCTCGCCCTCCTTGGACAGCTTCTCCAGGTAGGGCCACATGACCGTGAGGAGCTGGAGGATGATGGAGGCTGAGATGTAGGGCATGATGCCCAGGGCGAAGATGGAGAACCGGCTGAAGTTGCCGCCGGCGAACATGTCGAAGTAGCCCAGAACCGTCCCCGACTGGCTCTGGAAGAACTCCTGCAGGGCGCCCGAGTCGATCCCGGGCGTGGGGATCTGCCCCCCGGCCTGGTACACCGCCAGCAGCCCGAAGGTGAACATCACCCGCTTGCGCAGCTCGGGGATGGCGAAGATGTTCTTGATGCCTTCGATCACCGGGCCGTCTCGTCCTGCCCGCCCGCGGCGGCGCGCTTGGCCGCGCGTGCGGCCTCACGCTTGGAGATCTTCTTGACCTTGGGCCCCCGGACTGGCAGGGGGATGGTCTCCACGGTGCCGCCGGCCGCCTGGATCTTGGCGGCGGCGGTCTTGCTGAACTTGTGGGCGCGGATCTTCAGGGCCGCCGTCAACTCCCCCACGCCCAGGACCTTCACCAAATCCAGGCGCTTGGCCATGAGCCCCGATTCGCGCAGCATCTCGGGGGTCACCTCGGTGCCTGCGGGAAGGCCGGCCAGGCGGGAGAGGTTCACCTCGGCCCATTCCTGGCGGAAGATGTTGGTGAACCCGCGCTTGGGGAGGCGCCGGTGCAGGGGCATCTGTCCCCCCTCGAACCCCGGCTTGCGGGAGTACCCCGACCGCGACTTCTGGCCCTTCTCGCCGCGGCCCGCGGTCTTCCCCAGGCCCGATCCCATTCCCCGGCCCACGCGCTTCCGATTCCGGCGCGCCCCGGCAGCGGGCTTCAGCTCGTGCAGCTTCATGACGCATCTCCGGTCGGGCCGCCGGCCACCTCCACCAGGTGCCCCACGGCGGCGATCATCCCGCGCACGGCCTTGTTGTCCGGCAGCGTGCGGGTCTGCTGCAGGCGGGTGAAGCCCAGGGAGCGCACCGTGTCCTTCTGCTTCCTGGAAAAGCCGATGGGGCTGCGCACCAGCTTCACCTTCAGCTCCCCGCCGCTCTTCATGCCGACTCTCCGGTCAGCTCGGCCACGTCCTTGCCCCTGAGCCGTGCGACTCTCTCGGCGCTCTTGAGAAGCTGCAGGCCGTTCATGGTGGCCTTGACCACGTTGTGGGGGTTGGGCGAGCCCAGGCTCTTGGTGAGGACGTCCTGGATGCCAGCAGACTCCATCACGGCGCGCACGGGGCCCCCGGCGATGACGCCGGTGCCAGCAGACGCCGGCTTCATCATGACCGTGCCGGCGCCGAAGCGCCCCATCACGGCGTGAGGGATGCTGGTCCCCTTCAGGTTCACCCGCATGAGACTCTTCTTGGCCTTCTCGATCCCCTTGGCAATAGCCGAGGGCACCTCCTTGGCCTTCCCCATGCCGAATCCCACGTGACCGCGGCCGTCGCCCACCACCACCAGGGCCGAGAAGGAGAAGTTCTTCCCTCCCTTCACCACCTTGGCCACGCGGTTCACGTGAACCACCTGGTCCTTCAGGTCCAGCGTATCGGGGTCAATCATCTTTGCCACTGTTCGCTCCCGCCTCCCTGTCTGCTAGAACTTGAGGCCCTTGCCCCGGGCCGCCTCGGCCAGGGCCTTCACACGCCCGTGATAGATGTAACCGCCACGGTCGAACACGACCTGCTGGCAGCCGGCCGCCAGGAGCCGCTCCGCGATCTTCTCGCCCACGTCTCTGGCTGCCTGCACGTTGCCCCCGTATCCGCTTGCCGAGCGCAGGTCCTTGTCCAGGCTGGAGGCCTGGGCCAGGGTCTGGCCCTGGGTGTCATCCACCGCCTGGGCGTAGATGTGCTTGAGGCTGCGGAAGACCGCCAGGCGCGGCCGCTGCGCCGTGCCCGACATGCGCCCGCGGATCCGCTTCTTGATCTGGCGCCGGACTTCCTTCCTGTCCCTGGTCTTGAACATGGTGTCCTTCTCCCTGGCTCCCCCCCGGCCGGCCGGGGGAGGTCCCAGACGTCATCACGCTCCGGTCTTGCCCACCTTGCGCTTCACGTGCTCGTCGGCGTACCGGATCCCCTTGCCCTTGTAGGGCTCCGGCGGACGCAGGCCCCGGATCTCGGCGGCCACCTGGCCCACCTGCTGCCGATCCGATCCGGACACGGCGATCTTCACCTGGTTGTCCACCTTGATGGTGATCCCCGCGGGGATCTTGTAGACCACCGGGTGGGAGTAACCCAGGTTGAGGTTGAGATCCGTTCCCTGGACCTGGGCCCGGTAGCCGATCCCCTCGATCTGGAGCTCCCGTGTGAACCCTGTGGAGACTCCCTTGACGGCGTTGGCCACCAGGCTCCGGGCCAGGCCGTGGAGGGACCGCTGGCCCTTGGACTCGCCCGAGCGCACCAGGGTCAGCACCTCACCCTCCAGCCTGGCCTGGATGCCCGACGGCAGCGGCTGGGTGGCCTTCCCCTTGGGACCCTCCACCTGCACCACGCCATCGCCGGGGGTCACCTTGACCCCCTTGGGCAGATTGACGGGCATTTTCCCCACTCGGCTCATGGCATCTCTCCGCAGACGCTGGATCTCACCAGACGTTCAGCAGCAGTTCCCCGCCCACGCCACGGGACCGCGCCGTCTTCCCCGACATGAGCCCACGGGACGTGGACAGGATGTTGATCCCCAGGCCTCCCAGCACCGATGGGATCTCCTCGGAGCGGCAGTAGACCCGGCGCCCGGGACGGCTCACCCGCTCCAGGCCGCTGATGACCGCCTCACCCTCGGGGCCGTACTTGAGCTGCACCCGCAGGATGCCCTGCTTCCGGTCCTCGACCACCTCGAAGTCGGCGATGTACCCCTCCTCCTTGAGGATGCCCGCCAGGGCGGCCTTGGTCTTGGAGGCCGGTATGTCCGTGCTTCGGTGCCCGGCCAGGAGGGCGTTCCGGACGCGCGTCAGCATGTCGGCAATGGGATCGGTCATGCTCATGCATTCACTCCTTGCGCGGGCCGGCGCGGCCTCACCAGGACGCCTTCACGACGCCGGGCAGGAGGCCCTCCAGCGCCAGCTTGCGCACGCAGATCCGGCAGCATCCGAACTTCCTCAAGTAGGCCCGCGGGCGCCCGCACAGCTTGCACCGGTTGTGCTGGCGCACCTTGAACTTGGGCTTGCGCTCCGCCTTGGCTATGGACGATGTCTTGGCCACCTGATCTTCCTCGCTCTCTCGCCCCGCCGTCAGGCCGCGGCCTTGCGGAAGGGCATGCCCAGCAGCCTCAGCAGCTCCCGGGCCTCCTCGTCGGTGCGCGCCGTGGTGACGATGCTCACGTTCATCCCGCGCACCTTTTCCACCTTGGTGTAGTTGACCTCCACGAAGATCAACTGATCCTTCAGCCCCAGGGTGTAGTTGCCCCGGCCGTCGAACGACCGGGTGGGCACGCCGCGGAAGTCGCGGACCCGGGGCAGGGCGATGCTCACCAGCCGGTCGAAGAACTCGTACATCCTCTCGCCCCTGAGCGTCACCGCGGTGCCGATGGGGTTTCCCTCCCGCAACTTGAAGGCCGCGATGGACTTTCTGGCCCGGGTGATGACGGGCTTCTGCCCGGCGATGGCGGCCAGCTCCTCGGCGGCGGCATCGAGGAGCTTGATGTTCTGCAGCGAGTCCCCCACCCCCATGTTGATGGTGATCTTGGACAGGCGCGGGACCGCCATCTTGTTGCTGTAGTTGAAGCGCTTCATGAGGGCCGGGACCACCTCCGACTCGTAGGCGGCCCGCAGGCGGCTCTTTTCCCTGGCCACGTCAGCTCTCCCTTCAGCTCTTGGCCCGGTCCAGGATCCCGGTGCACTTCTTGCAGGTCCGGACCTTGGTGCCATCATCCAGGCGCTTGTGCCCCACACGGGTGGGCTTTCCGCACTCGCCGCACACCACCATCAGGTTGGAGACGTGGATGGGGGACTCCCGCTCCACGATGCCGCCCTTGATGTTCCGCTGGGGGTTGGGACGGGTGTGCCTCTTGATGTAGGCCACGCTCTCCACCACCGCCTTGCTCCGTCCCGGGTGGACGCTGAGCACGCGGCCGCGCTTGCCCTTGTCCTTGCCCGCCACAACCATCACGGTGTCGTTTTTCTTCACGAACATGGGGCCCCTCTCCTCACAGGACCTCCGGGGCCAGGGAGATGATCTTCATGAACTTCTTCTCCCTCAGCTCCCGGGCCACCGGGCCGAAGACGCGGGTTCCCACCGGCTCCTTGGCCTCGTTGATGAGGACGGCCGCGTTCTGGTCGAAGCGGATGTAGGAGCCGTCGCGACGTCGCTGCTCCTTCACCGTGCGCACGATGACAGCCTTGACCACGGCGCCCTTCTTCACGTTGCCGTCCGGGGACGCCTCCTTCACCGAGGCGCTGATGATGTCCCCCAGCCGGCCGTACCGGCCGCTGGAGCCCCCCAGCACGGTGATGCAGGCGATCTTCTTGGCTCCGGAGTTGTCGGCCACCTCCAGGAGCGTCCGCATCTGGATCATCCCGCGTCCTCCGTCTCCACGGGAATGTCAGCCACCTCGGCCACCTCGGCGGCCCGGACCACCCGGACCACGCGCCACTTCTTGTTCTTGGACAGGGGGCGGGACTCGCGGATCTCCACCGTGTCGCCGTTCTTGCAGCGGTTCTCCGGATCGTGGGCCATGAACTTGGCGGTCCTGCGTACGATCCGGTGGTACTTCCGGTGCTTCATCGGCGTGACCACCTTGACGGTCACGGTCTTGTCCATGACGTCGGAGACCACGACTCCGATCTTGGTGGTCCCACGCCACTGGGCGGCCATCTCGCCTTGCTGCGTCTGCTCAGCCATCACCTTGCCTCTTGCGGGCGCCGTTCCCTGAGGATGGTCTTCACCCGGGCGATCTCCCGCCGCACGTCCCGGATCCTCATGGGATTCTCGATTTGCTTGGTTCCAAGCTGGAAGCGCAGGCCCAGGAGCTGCTTGCCCAGATCCTCTTCCTTCTGCCGCAGCTCCTCGTCGGTCAAGTCCCGCAGCTTGCTGGTCATCGCGCCACCTCACGGGCCTGCAGCCCCTTGCGGGTGGCGAAGCGGGTCTTCACCGGCAGCTTCGCCGCCGCCAGGGTCATGGCCTCCCGGGCCGTCTTCTCGTCCACTCCCTCCATCTCGTAGAGGATCTTGCCCGGCCGCACCACCGCCACCCAGGCCTCAGGCGCCCCCTTCCCCTTGCCCATGCGGGTCTCGGCCGGCTTCTTGGTGATGGGCTTGTCCGGGAACAGGCGGATCCAGATCTTCCCGCCGCGCTTGACGAAGCGGGTCATGGCGATCCGGGCGGCCTCGATCTGGCGGTTGGTGATCCATCCCGCCTCCATGCACTTGAGGCCGTAATCGCCAAAGCTCACCTCGGAGCCCCGGCTCGCCTTGCCCCGGCGCCGGCCCCGCTGCACCTTGCGCCACTTGATCTTCTTGGGTACCAGCATGATTCGCTCTCCGGCCTCAGGCCGTCATCTCCTGGGACTTGCGCACCGACTGCGACTCGCCCTTGTTGATCCACACCTTCACGCCGATGACGCCGTAGGTCGTCCGCGCCTCGTGAGTGCCGTAGTCGATGTCCGCCCGCAGCGTGTGAAGAGGCACCTGCCCCTCCAGGTACCACTCGGACCGGGCAATCTCCTTGCCGCCCAGCCGGCCGCCGCAGCGCACCCGGACCCCTTTGGCCCCGAACCGCTGCGCCGACTCCACCGCCTTGCGCATGGCCCGCCGGAACGCCACGCGGCGCACCAGCTGCAGCGCGATGTTCTCCGCCACCAGCTTGGCGTTCAGCTCGGGCTTGTTGATCTCGATGATGTTGATGTACACCTCGCGACCGGTGCGCTTGGCCACGTCGTCGCGGAGCTTGTCCACCTCGGACCCCTTGCGCCCGATGATGATCCCCGGCCGGGAGGTGAGGATGTTCACCTTCAGCTTGTTGGCGGCCCGCTCCAGCTCCACCCCGGCCACCCCGGCGTGGGACAGACGCTGCATGAGCTCGTTGCGCAGCTTCATGTCCTCCACCAGCAGCTCGGAGTACTTTCGGGCCGAGTACCAGCGGGACTGCCACGTCCGGTTGTAGCCCAGCCTGAAACCGTAGGGATGTACTTTTTGACCCACTGCTTCCTCTCTCTCTAAGCCGGTTCCGCCGCCGGACGGCCCTTGTCCCGGGTGTCCAGCTCCAGCGTCACGTGACAGGATCGCTTCAGGATGCGGAACACCCGGCCCATGGCCCGATGCCGCGACCGCTTCATGGTGGGACCCACGTCCACGTAGGCCCGGGAGACCACCAGCCGGTCCGGATCCACCTTCTGTTCCCCCACCGAGGCATTGGCCGCCGCCGAGCGCAGGAGCTTCTCCAGGTCCCTGGCCACGGCCCGCTTCTGGGTCCTCAGGGTGGCCAGGGCCTCCTCCACGCTCCGGTCGCGGATCAGGTCCACCACCAGGCGCGCCTTCTGGGGCGACGTCCGCAGGTACTTCAGTCGGGCCTTGGCGATCACGGCACCCTCCTCACGCCGGCTTCACCGCGGCCGCCTTGTCCGTCTTGGCGCCGGCGGTGTGCCCGCGGAAGGTCCGGGTCGGCGCAAACTCGCCCAGCTTGTGCCCGACCATGTTCTCGGAGATGTACACCGGGATGAACTTCTTGCCATTGTGCACCGCCATGGTGTGACCCACCATCTCCGGCAGGATGGTGGACCGCCGCGACCAGGTCTTGATGACCTTGCGGTCGTTCTTGGCGTTCAGCTGCTCGATCTTCGCCCGCAGGTGGGCGTCGATGAACGGGCCTTTCTTGATCGATCGTGCCATGTCAGCTCCTCAGCGCCTCGGCCGCGTCCGTCACTTCCGCCTGCGGTTGACGATGAACCCGTCGGTCCGCTTGTTGTTCCGGGTGCGGTACCCCTTGGTGGGCACACCCCACGGGGTCACCGGGTGCCGTCCGCCGGAGGTCTTCCCCTCGCCGCCACCATGGGGGTGATCCACGGGGTTCATGGCCACGCCCCGCACCTTGGGGCGGCGCCCCAGCCAGCGCTTCCTTCCGGCCTTCCCCAGGGTGGCGTTCTCGTGCTCGGCGTTCCCCACCTGCCCCACCGTGGCCCGGCAGTCCACGTGCACCTTCCGGGTCTCCCCCGAAGGCAGCTTGATCTGGGCGTAGGCCCCCTCCCGGGCCATGAGCTGGGCGGCCGTGCCGGCGGCCCGGACCATCTGGGCGCCCTTCCCGGGCTTCAGCTCGATGTTGTGGATCTGCGTCCCCAGGGGGATCTTGGTCAGGGGCAGGGCGTTCCCCGGCAGGATGTCGGCCTCGGCTCCCGAGACCACCATCGCCCCCACCTTGAGCCCGATGGGCGCCAGGATGTAGCGCCGCTCACCATCCCTGTAGCTGAGCAGGGCGATGTTGGCGGTGCGGTTGGGATCGTATTCGATGGTCTCCACCTTGGCCGGGATGCCGTCCTTGTCCCGGCGGAAGTCGATGGCCCGCAGCTTGCGGCGGTGCCCGCCTCCCCGGCGCCGGACGGCGATGCGTCCCGTGTTCCGGTTGCGACCACCTGAGCGCCGCTTCCCGGACAGCAGGGGCTTGTGGGGCGAATCGGTGGTGATCTCGTCAAAGGACCGCCCCACCACGAAGCGGCGTCCTGGCGAGGTCGGCTTGTATTTCTTGGCGCCCACGTGCCTCTCCTCTACAGCTCGAAGTACTCGATGCCCTTGGAGCCCTGGCGCAGGCTCACGTAGGCCTTCTTCCAGTCCGGGGCATAGCCGCCCGAGCGGCCCTGCCGCTTGAACTTCCCCGGCACCTTGACGGTGCGGATGGCCGCCACCTGCACACCGAAGGCGTCCTCGATGGCGCGGCGGATGTCCACCTTGGTGGCCCGGGCGTGCACCCGGAAGCACAGCTCGCCGGTCTTTTCCTTGAGGATCGTCGTCTTCTCGGTGATGACCGGCCCCAGCAGGATGTGATGGTTCTGCATCATCCCAGCCACTCCCCGAGCCGCTCCACCGCCGGCACCGTCAGGACCACCGTGTCGCTGTCCAGCAGCTCGTAGGCATTGAGGCCCATGGCCCTGAGCGTCCGGACATGACCCAGGTTCCGGGCCGCCAGATCCAGGTTCCGGGGCAGCTCGTTGTCCACCAGGAGGGCCTTGACCCCGTCCAGGCCCAGCCCCTTGAGCACCGCCACCAGGTCCTTGGTGCGATGCGACTCCAGCTCCAGGCTGTCCACCACCAGGACCTTGCCCTCCCGGGCCTTCTCCGACAGGACCGAGCGCAGGGCGTTCCACCGCATCTTCCTGGGCAGGGCGTAGCCGTGGTCCCGGGGGACGGGCCCGTGGATGGTGCCGCCACCGCGCCACAGGGGCGACCGGATGGAACCGTGGCGCGCACGGCCGGTCTTCTTCTGCCGCCAGGGCTTGCGGCCGCCCCCCGCCACGTCGGTGCGGTTCTTGGTGGCGTGGGTCCCGGCCCGGGCGGTGGCCCGGTAGTGGCACACCGCCTCGTAGACCAGATGGGGCTTGGCCGGGTAGCCGAACACCGCCTCGGGGAGATCCAGGCTCCGCACGGCCTTGTTCTTCAGATCCTTCACCTGCACCTGGGCCATGGTCCTATCCCTTCCTGGCGCGCCGGATGGTCAGGTAGCCGTTGGGCGCACCCGGCACCGCCCCGCGCAGGAACAGCAGGTTGTTCTCGGCGTCCACCTTCACCACCTTGAGCCCCTTTACGGTGGTTCTCCGGTCTCCCATGTGGCCGGCCGCCCGCATCCCCTTGAACACCCGGGAGGGAAAGGCCGACGAGCCGATGGACCCGGGGGCGCGGTGGAACATGGAGCCGTGGGTGGCGGCGCCACCGGCGAAGCCGTGGCGCTTCACCACTCCGGCGAAGCCCCGGCCCCGGGAGGTGCCCGTGACCTCCACCTTCTCGTCCACCTCAAACAGGCCGGCGCCCACCGTGTCTCCCACCTTGAGACCCTCGGCGGCCTCGCCCGCCAGGCGGAACTCCCGCAGGATCCGGCAGGGGGGCAGGCCGGCCTTGTCGAAGTGGCCTCGGCGCGCCCGGGTCACCCGCCGGGCCGAGATCCGCTCCACCAGGCCCAGCTGCACCGCCGAGTACCCGTCGGTGTCCACGCCCTTCTTCTGGACCACGACGCAAGGCCCCGCCGCCACCAGGGTGACGGGCACCGCCGTGCCGTCCTCCATGAACAGCTGGGTCATGCCGATCTTCTTGCCGATCAATCCGTCCATGATCTCGCTCGCGCCCCGGACCTACTGTCCCGAGGCCTTGATCTCCACGTCCACGCCGGCGGGGAGATCCAGCTTCATGAGGGCGTCCACCGTCTCGGGCGTGGGCTCCAGGATGTCCAGGAGGCGCTTGTGGGTCCGGATCTCGAACTGCTCCCGGGACTTCTTATCCACGTGGGGGGACCGCAGCACGGTCCAGCGGTTGATCACCGTGGGCAGAGGGACGGGGCCCACTACCCGGGCACCCGTTCGCCTCGCC
>JBFGDW010000016.1:0-22414 GCA_041580435.1 Candidatus Polarisedimenticolia bacterium
ATCTCCGAAAAGCTTTGCCTCGGACGCACCTTCCGTGGGTTCTCGACCCTAGCGGTGACCGGCGCGGAGCCGACGTGAGGAGCCCTATCGTGGCACTGCCGCAACGTCTTGTTCGACATGCCCGCCTCTCGGCGCGGGCGCACGAGCTCACCCGCGGGACGCCGCAGTTCCTGATCCTGTTCATCAACTCCATCTGCAACCTGACCTGCGAGCACTGCTTCTACTGGCGCAACCTGAACCAGCGCGACGACCTGACCTTCGAGGAGATGGAGGCGCTGTCGAGGGACCTGGGGCCGGTGGAGAACCTGAACCTGTCCGGCGGCGAGCCGTTCATCCGCCAGGACTTCGCCGAGGTGGTGCGGATGTTCATCCGCCGCAACGGCGTCAAGCAGGTCTACGTCCCCACCAGCGGCTACTTCACCGAACGCTGCGAGAAGGCGCTGCGCAGCGTGCTGGAGGAGCCCACGCTGCAGCTCTTCGTCTGCGAGATCTCCCTGGACGGCACCCAGGAGTTCCACAACAAGTTCCGGGGCAGCAAGGAGTCGTTCCAGCGTGCCATGGAGACCTACGACATGCTGGCGGCGCTGCAGCGCGAGGACCCGCGCCTGCGCATCCACTGCATCTCCACGGCCACCAACGAGAACATGGGCGAGATCCACGCCCTGACCGATTTCCTGTTCGAGCGCTGCCCGTCCATGGATCACCACAACCTGGCGCTGATCCGCGGCGACCGGAAGAACCCTTCCCTGACCGGCCCCGCCCTGGACCAGTACAAGGAGCTGTGGGAGCACGTGCGCTGGCGCTGGCGCAGCAGGGAGAAGGGGCGTTTCGGCGCCACGGTGGAGCCGCTGCTCCAGTACACCACGCTGCGCACCGTCCAGGAGGAGCGCCAGGTGGTGGCCTGCAGGGCCGGTGTGCTGTCGGGGGTGGTGTACGCCAACGGCGATGTGTCGGTGTGCGAGAGCCACCCGCCGCTGGGGAACCTGCGCAAGCAGTCGTTCCGGGAGATCTGGGGCTCGGAGGCGGCCCGCGATCTGCGCCGGCGGATCGCCGCGCGTGAGTGCTGGTGCACCAACGAGGTCTTCATGTGGCCCAGCATCGTGTTCCAGCCCGCCTCCCTGGCCAGGGCCATGGTCGGCTCCAGGGCGTGGCGGGGCCCCACGGCCCCGGCCCCGCTGCCCGTGCTCGATCGTCGGTGACCCGCGTCGCCATCGCCGGCCTCGGCGCGGCGTCCCAGACCATCCACCTCCCAGCCCTGAAGAAAGCGGCGGGACTCACCCTGTGCGGTGGCTCGGATCCCGACCCGGCCGCCCGGGGGGCGTTCGTCCGGGCCGCCGGCGGCGGGATCCGGGCCGAGGCCGACCTGGAGACGCTGCTGGCCCGTGAGCATCCGGAGTGGGTGGTGGTGGCGGCGCCCCCGGCGCACCACCGCGAGCTTTGCGTCGCCGCCCTGACGGCCGGCGCCCACGTGCTGTGCGAGAAGCCGTTCGGGGCCTCCCTGGAGGATGCCGACGCCATCCTGGCCGCCGCCGCCCGGACAGGGCGGCAGGTGGCGGTGAACCTGGAGTACCCCCGCATGCCCATCTTCGCCGCGGCGCTGGCCCAGGCGGGGAAGGCCGGTTTCGGGCGCCCCCTCTTCATCCAGGCCTGGCAGCAGGTGGATCAACCGCCGGGGCGGGAGGCGGGCTGGCGCCAGGAGGGGCAGACGCTCAGGGAGTTCGGCTGCCACGTCATCGACCTCATGCTGCGCCTCTACGGCGAGCCTCCCACCCGCGTCTACGCCCGCACGCCGCGACCGCTGCCGGTGGGAACGGCGGAGATCATCGACATCGTGGTGCTGGACTTTCCCGGTGAGCGCGCGGCGGTCATGGTCCTGGACCGGGCCTGCCGGGGCCGGCACCGCTACCTGGAGATGCGCGTGGACGGGGAGGAGGCGTCGCTGCGCGCCTCCATCGGCGGGCGGGCCGGCCTGTCGGTGTACCTCAATGCCCGCACGCGCCGGCCGGGGATGCGCCTGGCCCTGGCCGGCGGCGGCCGCGCCTGGCTGGAGACGGGTGAGCGGACGCGGCTGCTGGCCACCAACCCGGTGGACGCCTTCGCCGCCGCCACGGCAGCGCACCTGGAGGCCGTGGTGGCCGCCGTGGCCGCCGGACAGGAGCCGCCCGCATCGGGACGGCAGGCCCGGGAGGTCATGGCCGTGGTGGCGGCGGCCTACGCCTCGGCGCGGAGCGGCGAGCCCGTGGCCCTGGAGGCGGGCACACCGCCATGATGCTCCGCAGCCTGCTCACCATCGGCTTCCTGCAGGTCCTCACCATGGTGGTCATGCTGGGCCGGACCAAGGGGCTGGCGCTGCTGCTGGGCCCCGAGATGGTCGGGGTCATGGGGGTCATCGACCGGCTGCTGGCGGTGATCTCCCAGACAGCGGCCCTGTCCCTCCCGTTCGCCGCCGTCCGCTTCCTGCCGGCCCGCTGGGCCCGGGGACAGACGGCGTTCCGGGATCTGCTGGGGAGGATGGTCAAGGCACTGCTCCTGCTGGTGGGGACGGCCACGGTGGTCTCCCTGGCGCTCACGGTGCTCACGCCCGGCGTTTGGGGAGCGGAGCTCACCGGCTACCGCTCCATCCTGCTGGCTGCCTTCCTGGCGCTGCCGACGCTGGCACTGGCACCCTTCCTGCAGAACGCTCTGGCCGGGAGGCTGCAGCACAACCGGGCCATGATCTTCTCCCTGGGTCACGCCGCGGTGCTGACGGCCACGTCGCTGCTGGGCGTGTGGTGGATGGGCCTGGCCGGCTTCTACGCCCTGTACGCCGCCGCCGGCGTGCTTCTGGCCTGGCCGGTGATCCGCTGGCTGCGCCGCCCCGCCGCCGCCGGCATGCCGGCGGTGGCGGCCAGCGCCCCCGCGACCTCCGCAACCCCGGAGACCCCGCCGGTGGCCCCCGCGCCCGGTGGCGCCGGAGAGGATGCGGACGCTGTGCCGCGGTTCCTCCTCCCCTGGCCGGTGTGGCGCTTCTGCCTCTTTCTCCTGGGGCTGACCTTCACCTCGCCGTTCGCCGCGCTGTTCGTGGGCTACCAGATGCTGGGGATCTTCGGCGCCGAGACCACCGGCTGGATGCAGGCGGCCCTGGGGATCGCCCTGGCGGTGCGGGCCGTCCTGGGGTCGGCCCACCCGGTCTTCCTGACGCCCAACGTCAACCGGGACGGCACCCCCGCCGAGCGTCTGCACTGGGCCAATGAGTACCAGAAGACGCTGGCCTGCCTCATCGTGGTGGCGGTGCCGCCGCTGCTCCTCTTCCCCCACCTGGCCATCCAGGCGCTCTACTCGTCGGAATTCGTGCCGGGCGCGCCGTTCGTCTTCCTGTTCGTCCTGGTGGAGGTGGTGGGGCTGCTGGCGGGGACCTACCAGTCGCTGGTCATCGCCCAGGACCGGATGGGGTTCCACGTGGCCCAGAACGTCACCGCCCAGCTCCTGCTCATCGGCGTGGCGGCTGTGCTCATCCCCCGCCACGGCATCGCCGGCGCGGCCCTGGCCGGGCTGGCGGCCCAGGCTTTCCTCTACCTGGCCACCACCCTGTTCCTGCGCCACCAGTATGGCCTGCGGGTGCCGCCGCGCAACCTGATCCTCTACGGCCTGATGCTGGCGTCACTTCTCGCCAGCGGCTGGCTGGGGGCGGCGGCCCGGCCGCTGACCCCGGGGAGCGTGGCGCTGAAGGGGGCGGCGTACGCCGCCGTCCTGGCGCTGCTGGCCCCGCTTCTGACGCGCCAGGACCGGGCCAACCTGCGCGGGCACCTGGAGGCGCTCAGGGCGCGCCTGCGGCCCGCCGCCTCGCGCTAGAGTGGTGCCCATGCGCAGGGATCCGCAGCGGCCGCCGCAGCCTCCCGTCGGGCTGATGGACACGGAGGTGATGCGCCACCGGCGGCAGCGGGCCGTCGAGGAGCGGCTGCTGGTTCACTCCCTGGCCCATCTCAATCCCCTGGCCCTGGGAACCGCCCTGGGCGCGGTGCTGGGGGCGGGACTGTTCCTGGCCACCGCCGTCCTGCTGGCGCGGGCGGCCCTGCTGCCGCCGCCGACCGGCGAGGTGGGGCCGTTGCTGGGGCTGCTGAGCCACTACTTCCCCGGCTACGCGGTCACCTGGCCGGGCTCGCTGCTGGGCGCCGTCTACGGCTTCCTGGTGGGAATGGGGCTGGGCCTGGCGGTGGCGGGCCTGGTGAACCTGAACAGCTACCTCTACGTGCGCCGGCTGAACCGCTCCCGGGCCCGCCCCACCGCCGCAAGGTAGCCGTTCACGTAGGCCTCCGGAGTGTAGAGCTCCCGGTAGCGCCGACGGCCCCGCTCCCCCAGCGGGCCGCGCAGCCCCGGTTCGTTCCACAGGCGCGCCAGCGCAGCCTCCATCTGGCCGAGGCTGTCGCAGACAAACCCCACCTCCGGCGCCACCACGTCCTCCACGCCGCCGGCCCGGCGCGCCACCACCGGCGTGCCGTGGGCCAGCGCCTCGGCGGCGGTCAGGCCGAACGTCTCGGCGCACAGGGACGGAAAGACCAGCGCCTCGGCCCGGGCGTAGCAGGCGCTGAGACGGTCTCCGTCCAGCCACCCCATGAGGTGCACGCCCCGCAGACCGCGCCGCTCCAGCTCGCCCCGCGCCTCCCCCTCCCCCACCACCACCAGTTGCCAGTCCGGGTGGCGGGCGCACAGGTCGGCCAGCTCCAGGATCCCCTTGGCGGCGGTGAGACGGCCCACGTACAGGAAGTACCGCTCCGGGAGGCCGCCGGGCGGCTCCGCCGCCGGCGCCGGCGGTGGCGCGCAGCCGGGGAGGATCTCCACGGGAAGCTGGACGCCGTTGTCGTCCATCCAGGCCTGGTAGCGGCCGGCGGTGAAGCGGCTCGGCGCCAGGACCAGATCGACGCTCCCCAGGCAGCGGGCCATCCAGCGCCGGGCCCGCCGCCAGGCCTGGGGGGGCGTGGCCTGGGCCAGGCAGCAGCGCAGGCACTGGGGCTTCGTGCAGAGCTCGCCGGTGTACTTCCACAGGATGTGAGTGGGACAGACCCACCAGTGCTCGTGGAGCGTGAAGATCTTGGCCGCGCGTCCCAGGGGCAGGACGCCGGGCCCTCCCACCAGGGAGATGTTGTGGAAGTTGATCAGGTCGAAGCCGCCGTCCAGGATGCGGCGCAGCGCCGCGGCCTTGAGGAGCGGCCGGCCGGTCTGCTGGATGAGCACCGAGGAGACGAGGCCGCGCCGGAGGCGGTGGACCCGCACGCCGTCCAGGACGTCCCGGGGCGGGGTGTCCGACGGCACCGGGATTCCCTTGACCCGGCAGGCGTCCAGATCGTGGATGACGTGGACCTCGTGGCCGGCCCGGGCCAGGCCGGAGGCCAGCCGCTGGATCAGGACCCCGTCTCCCCCCAGATGGAACGGCGGGTAGAAGGTGGTCACCATGCAGATCTTCATGAGATCCCCGCGGGGCACGGCGGACCTTCGGTCCCCAGGGGCCCTAAGCTATCATGCCGCCACCTGCGGGCCGTCCGTGCGTCCCCTCCCCCCGGCCCGGTATGCTGAACCCATGCGAGTGGCCATCGACGCGACCTGCGCCTGGAACCGGAGAGGCTTCGGCCGCTTCACCGTGGAGCTTCTCCACGCCCTGGCCAGGCTCGGCGCGCCTCACCGCTTCACCCTGCTGGTGGACCGGGAGCCCGAGCCGGGGCTGCTGCCGGACGGCTGGGACGTGGTCAACGCCGCGCCGCGGCGCACGGTGACCGCCAGCGCCGTGGCGGGAGGCCGCCGCTCCCTGCGCGACCTGTGGGCCTTCACCCGGGCGGCCCACCGGCTGGCCCCCGACGTGCTCTTCTACCCGGCCGTCTACTCCTTCTTCCCGGCCCCTCCCGGCACCCCCGCCGTGGTTTGCTTCCACGACACCATCGCCGAGTCCCTCCCGGACCTCATCTTCCCCGACCGGATCAGCCGCTGGAGCTGGAATGCCAAGGTGCGCCTGGCCCTGCTCCAGGCCACGCGCCTCATGACGGTCAGTGAATCATCCCGGCAGGCGCTCGCGGCGCGGTTCCACCTGGACCCGGCCGGCATCGACCTGGTCACCGAGGGGCCTGGACGCGCCTTCCGCGACCCGCCCGACGCCGCCTCGGTGGCGGCCTGCCTGGCCCGGCTCGGGGTTCCGGCCCACCGGCCCTACCTGCTGCACGTGGGCGGGCTGAGTCCCCACAAGAACCTGGCGCGTTTGCTGCAAGCGGTGACCCTGCTCGGGGAGCGCGCCGACGTGTCGCTGGTCCTGACCGGCGACGAGGGGGCCGACGGCTTCCTGGCCGAGGCGCAGCGCCTCAAGGAGATGGCGGCCAACGACCCGCGGCTCCGGGACCGCTGTGTCTTCACCGGCTACGTCTCCGACCCGGATCTGGTGGCTCTCTACGCCGGGGCCGCGGCGCTGGTCTTCCCCTCGCTGGGGGAGGGGTTCGGGCTTCCGGCGGTGGAGGCCATGGCCTGCGGCGTGCCGGTGCTGGCCAGCCGGGAGGGGTCGCTCCCCGAGGTGGTGGGGGACGCCGGGCTGGCCTTCGATGCACGCGACCCGGCCCACATGGCGGCGGTGATGGAGCGCCTGCTGGGCGCGCCGGATCTGCGCCGGGATCTCGCCCACCGGGCCCGGGCGCGGTCCCGCCTCTTCACCTGGGAGCGGGCGGCGGAGATGGCGCTGGCCTCCCTGGAGCGGGCGGTGGGCTGATGGACGCCATCCTCACCTTCCACGAGATCGGTGCGGACCGGTCGGTCCTGTCCTTCCCGCCGGAGGAGCTGGCGGCGCTGGTGGAGGGGCTGCGGGAGGAGGGGGCCGCCCTCGTCCCCCTGGGCGACCTGCTGGCCCCGGCTCCCGGCGGCCGCCACCGGGTGGCCCTCACCTTCGACGACGGCCTGGAGAGCGTGCACCGCCATGCCCTGCCCATCCTGGCGCGCATGAGCGTCCCCGCCGTGGTCTATGTGGTGAGCGGCTGGGTGGGGCGCACCAACCGCTGGCCCTCTCAGCCGCCCTCCGCCCCGGAGATGCGCCTCATGGACTGGGGGCAGCTCCGGGAGGTGGCGGCCATTCCCGGGCTGGAGGTCGGCGCCCACGGGGCCAGCCACGCCCCCCTGCCCCGCCTGGAGGGCCAGGCGCGCGACGAGGAGCTGCGCTCCTGCAAGGAGGCCCTGGAGCAGACGCTCCAGATCCAGGTGCGTCATTTCGCCTACCCCTACGGCCTGCATGACGCCAAGACAGCCGCCGACGCGGGCCGCTACTATGACACCGCCGTGACCACCCGGATGCGCTACCTCAGGACCACCGAGGACCCGCTGCGCCTGCCGCGCCTGGACGCCTACTACCTGCGGGGCGGGCGGGGCCGCGGCGGGCTGTTCGGCGCCTCGGCCCGGCGCTACCTGGGGCTGCGCGCGCTCCTGCGCCGCCTCCGCCACGGGGAGAACGGCTGATGCGCCCCACCCTCAGCGTCGTCATGCCGCTGTTCAACGCCGAGGGGCACCTCCCCAGGGTGCTGCCGCCGCTGCTGGACGCCCTGTCCCGGGGAGAGCTGCTGGAGATCATCGTGGCCGACGACGCATCCACGGACGGCGGCCCGGAGATCTGCCGCCGCCACGGCCTCACCGTCCTGCCGGGGAAGACCCAGCTCGGCCCCGGCGCCCGGCGCAACCTGGGAGTGCAGTCGGCCCGAGGGGATGTGGTGCTGTTCGTGGACTCGGACGTCATCGTCCGCCCCGAGGTCCCCGCGCAGGTGGCCCAGGTGTTCGCCGACAACCCCGACTGCGTGGCGCTGTTCGGCTCCTACGACGACAGCCCGCAGGCCCCCGGGATCGTCTCCCGCTACCGCAACCTCCTCCACCACCACGTGCACCAGCAGGGCTCGCGGGAGGCGACGACCTTCTGGGCGGGCTGCGGCGCGGTGCGCCGCGACGCCTTCCTGGCGGTGGGCGGCTTCGACGTGGCGCGCTACCCCAACTCGTCCATCGAGGACATCGAGCTGGGCCACCGTCTGCGCCAGCGCGGGCGCATCCTGCTGTGCAAGGAGATCCAGTCCACCCACCTGAAGCGCTGGACCTTCTGGAACATGCTCTACACCGACATCTACCGGCGGGCCATCCCCTGGACTCGGCTCACGCTGCAGCCGGGCTACACCGTCAACGATCTCAACCTTTCCCCGGCGGAGAAGGGGCGCGCCGCCCTGGCCGGCCTGTTCTGGCTGAGCCTGCTGCTCAGCCCCGCCCTCCCCTGGGCGCTGCTGGCCGCGGGCGCCGCCTTGGGGGTAGCCTGGCTGGCCAACCGGCCGTTCTTCAACCTGGTGCGGCGCCGCTGCGGGTGGGGCGCCATGCTGGTGTCGGTGCTGCTGCAGCAGTTCCATTATCTGTACGGCGTGGCGGCGTTTCTCCTGTGCTGGCTGGACGGCACGTCACGTCTGTCGGGATCCCTGGCCCGCTTCAACGCCCTGTCCCTGGGGACCATCGTCGGCCTGGTGCTGGGGGGCGGGCTCTGGCTGGCCACGGTGATCCTGCTTCTGGAGGCGGGACCGGAGACGGGGCGGACCCTCAAGCTGCTTGGGCAGTACTTCCTCTTCTATGACGTCACCCCCGCCGGGGCCTTCATCGGCCTGGCGTGGGGGTTCGTGACCGGCTTCGTGCTCACCACGCCGCCGGCCTGGCTCTACTACCGATCGGCGGCCCGCGAAGCCGAGCGCCTGGTGCTGCGCCCGGCCCGGCGGGTGGGACTGATCCGGGCGCCGGCCTTCTCGGTGGCCAGCGGCCTGCTGGCGGGCAACGCCCTGCTGCTGGCCACGTGGTGGCTCCTCCTCAAGCACCGGCCGGGCGAGCCCCTGGGCGCCCACCTGGGCCGCCTGAGCCAGTACCTGCCCGCCTACTCGGTCTCCCTGGTGGGCGGGCTCATCGGCTTCGCCTGGATGTTCACCATCACCGCCACGGCGGCGGCGTGCGTGGCCTGGATCTACAACCGGATGGCGCGGCCGGGAATCAACCGTGAGGGGTGAGCAACCCGCGGTCTCCATCATCATCGCCGTCCGCCACCACGCCGGCCACCTGCGCGACTGTCTGGCGGCGCTGGCGGCCCAGGAGGGGATCGAGGCCATGGAGGTGATGGTGGCCGACGGCACCGGCGGCAAGGAGATCGAGCCCCTGTGCGCCGCCCACCCGTGGGCGCGCCACCTGACCCTGGACTCGGCCCCCCTGCCGGTGCTCAAGGGCAGGGCCATGGAGGCCAGCCGGGGCGCCTTCCTCGCCGTGCTGGATCCCACCGCGGAGCCCGGGCCGGGCTGGCTCGTCGCGCTGCAGGCGGGCCTGCACGAGAGCGGCGCCGCCGCGGTGGGGGGCGCTGTCCTGCCGGATCACGGGGCCGGCGCCGCCACGCTGGCGGCCTACCTGTTCGAGTACGGCGCCTTCACCCCCCCACTGGCGGCGGGCACCACCGGGGGAGACCTGCCCGGGAACAACGTCGCCTACCGCCGGGAGGCCATCCTCGAGGACTGCGCCGACCTGCTGGGCGCCGGCTTCTGGAAGCCGTTCTTCCATGCGCGGATACGGGCCCGCGGGGGACGGCTGGCGGTGCATCCACCCATGGTGGTGCGCCAGCGCGCACGGTACCGGCTCGGCCCGCTGGTGGCGCGCTTCTTCCACTTCGGACGCTGCTTCGGCGCCATGCGGCTGGAGCGCTGCATCCAGGCGCGGCGGCGGCTGCTGTACCGGATCTTCGCGCCAGGAGTCCCGCTGCTGCTGGCGCTGCGGCACCTGCGCCGCGCCCTGGCCCATCCTGGAAACCGGCGCCACCTGCCCCGGGCGGCGCCTGCGCTGGTGGCCATCTGCGCGGCCTGGGGGCTGGGGGAGTGGATGGGAACCTGGCTGGGGTCCGGCGGCTCCTGCGAGCGGGTGGCCTGAGAGCGCCATGGCGAGGCCGGAGATCAGCGTGGTGGTGGCCGGTTCCCGTCCGGAGCACGGCTGGCGGCGGATCGCCGCCGCCCTGGCGTTGCCGCTGGCGTCGGGGCAGGCCGAGATGATCGTCGCCACGGGGCGCACCGATGCGTCCGATCTTCCGCGCGGGGCACGCCTCGCGCAGTGCCCGCCCGGGACCACTGTTCCCCGCCTGCGGGCCGCCGGGTGGGCCTCCGCGCGGGGGGAGGTCGTCGCCCTCACCGAGGACTTCTGCCTGCCGTTCCCGGACTGGGCCGGGGCGCTCCTGGCGGCTCACCACCGCCACGCCGCGGTGGCGGTGGGCGGCCCGGTGACCCGGCGCGCCGGCGAGGCGTCGGAGTGGGCCCTCACCTTCTGCGAGTACGGGCGCTTCTTCGACCCTGAGCGGGAAGGGCCGGTGGATGACCTGCCGGGGATCAACGTCTCGTACAAGGCCGACGCGCTGCGCCGCCTGCTGGGCGGAGAGCTTCCCGGCGAGATCCAGGAAGTGGTGCTGCACGGCGAGATCCGACAACACGGTGGCGCCCTGTGGCGCGAGCCGCGGGCGGTGATGGAGGACGTCAGCCGCGTGCCGCTCGCCGCCGCCGCGCGCTCCATCTACCACCACGGGCGCCTTTACGGCGGCCAGCGCCTGGCGGGCCGCCCGGTCGTGGAGCGGATGCTGCGCGCCGGCCTGGCGCCGGCGATCCCCCTGGTCCTGGCAGCGCGCATCCTGCGGGAGGTGCTGCCGGCGGGGTACGGCGGCGAGGCGCTGCGCGCCGGCCCGTCCCTGGGGCTGCTGCTGGCGGCCTGGGCCATGGGCGAGGGGATCGGCGCGCTGGCCGGTCCCGGCGACAGCGCCAGGAGATGGCGGTGAACGCGGCGGCGCGCCTGGAGGGCATCTCGGTGGTGGTGGCCGCCAGCGAGGTGGATGCCGCCCTGGAGGCGTGCCTCGCCGCGCACCAGGCCGAGTGTATCCCCGGCGACGAGATCCTTCTGGTGACCGCAGGCGGCGCGGAGTCGGCGCGCTTTCTGGCGGAGCGGTTCCCGGCCTGTCGCCTGGTGGCGGCGCCGGCGGGCACCCTCACGCCGGTCCTCTGGGCGCGAGGGCTCGCGGCCGCCGCCGCGCCACTGGTGCGCGTCACCATCGGCCCCATCACCCCGGAGGCGGGCTGGCGGCAGGTCCTCGCCGCCGCGCGCGCCGGCGGGGCCGAGGCGGTGGGGGGGGCCATCGATCCCGCGGCGGGTCTGCGGCCACGGGACCGGGCCGTCTACATCCTGCGCTACCGCAACTACCGGCGCCCCTTCCCCCGCGCCCACCGCGTGGACGTCCCGGGGGATCACGCCGCCTACCTGCGAACAGCCCTGGAGCGAACGCGGGCCTTGTGGCGTGACGGCTTCTGGGAGATGGACGTGAACCGGGCCCTGGCGGCAGCCGGCGGCCGCCTGGTCATGGACCCGGACCTGGCGGCGTCCTACCGGGGGGGCGAGAGCGCCCGGCGCTTCCTGGCGCAGCGGTTCCGCCACGCCATCCACTTCGGCCGCTCGCGCCTGGCCGGCGCGCCGGGCTGGCGGCGGCTGGCGCTGGCCCTGGCCTTCGTCCTGCCGGGCCTCGTCTTCCTGGCGCGCATCCTGCGCGAGGCCGGCCGGAGCAAGGGCCGGCCGCGGGTCTGGACCGTCTCCTGCCTCCCGTGGCTGTGCATCTTCCTGGCCGCCTGGAGCCTGGGGGAGTGGGTGGGGACCCTCATGGGCCCGCCGCGCCCGGAGCGCGGCCCCGGCTAGCGGGGCTCCCGGGCCAGGTCCCGGAGGATCTCGAGGATCCGCTCGGCCGTGGCGCGCCAGGTGTAGCCCCGCGCCCGGGCGAGCCCACGGCGCGCGAGATCGGTGCGGAGCTCGGCATCGGCCAGCAGGCGCCGCAGGCCCCCGGCCACGTCCCCGGGGGCACTGCTGGGAACCAGCAGCGCCGCGCCGGAGGCGATCTCGGGGATGCTCCCTGCCTCAACAGAGAGGACCGGCGCGCCACAGGCCATGGCCTCCAGCACCGGCAGGCCGAACCCTTCCGCCGGGCTGGTGGGGTAGACGAACAGATCGGCGGCGGCGTAGAGAGCCGGCAGCCGCGGATGCTCCACGAACGGGTGGTAGATCACGCGCTCCCCGATCCCCAGCTCGCGGGCGCGGCGCGGCACGTCCAGGCCCAGGGGATCGGGACCCACCACCAGCAGAACCCGGTCCGCAGCGCCTTCGCCCAGCAGGGCATAGGCCCGGAGCAGGTCGGGGATGGCGTGCCGGCGCGACAGCTTGCCCACGAACAGGACGAAACGCCGGCCGCCGGCGTACCGATCCCGGGCCGCGCGCAGGAGGGCATCGTCCTCCAGCGGGCGGAAGAGATCGCTGGGGGCCCCCGAGACCACCGCCAGGCGTTCCTCCGGGACGCCATACACCTCCACAACCCGCCGCTTCACCACCTGGGAGTTGACGAAGACCCGGTGGGCGCGGCGGGCGCTGCGCCGGTAGAGGCGGTCATAGGCCAGGGAGCGCCACCACTCGGGAGTGAGAGGGCGATTGTCGGATGGGCCGTGATAGAAGACCGCGGAGCGCCCGGCGTACCCCACCGGCAGGGTGTAGCTGGGGCCGAACAGGACGTCGATCTCCCGCGCCCGGGGGTTGAGAAAGCGCGCCTCCCAGTAGGGGTCGGGGCCGGCGGGGCCGCCCACCTCCACGTGGAAGCGGTCCAGGGGAAAGACCACGCCGGCAGGGTCGATGGGGCGCGGCGCGAAGAGCGTGACCTTCGCAAACGGCAGGTCCATGGCGCTCCACTCCCGCAGAACGCACTCCAGGAACCGGCCGACCCCGGTGAACGGCCGCGTCAGGCGGACGGCGATGACCCCCAGGTGCATGCCGCCGGGCCCGGTCACGGCCCCGGCTTGCGGGCCAGGGCCACCAGGCTGTGACCGGCCGGCAGGCGCAGCCCCAGCCGGAGCCACCGCCCCTCCAGGCGCAGCAGGCCGCGCTTGAGGCGGGAGGTGGGGCGCTCGGGCTCCTCCGGACTCAGCGTGAGCCCGCCGCCGTAGCCGCCCCCTTCGAAGGGGTGCGCGCCGTCGCCGGCGGTCTCATCGCCACCGTGGTCGTGACAGTGGTTGTGGTCGTCGCCGTGTCCGTGGCGGTGCCCCGCGGCGCGCGACGGCCGCAGCCACGCCTTCAGGTCGGCGGCCAAAGACCCGATGCAGTTCACCGGTGAGCAAAGGGCCACGTCGAGCCCGGCCCCCTCCAGGCTTTGCAGGAGCAGGCGGCGGGTGAACAGCTTGCTCCCCGGCGGGGCCGGTCCCAGCCCGCGGGCGTTGGTCCGGACGTAGAGCCAGCCGCCCGGGCCCAGGACCCGGGCCGTCTCCGCCAGCAGGGTGACCTCGTCCTCCACGTGCTGGAGCACGTCCAGGCAGATGGCCACGTCCACGCTGCCGGCGTCCAGGGGCAGGCGGTCGCCGCCCGTGAGGTGCAGCTCGGCGCCCAGCCCCTGGCAGAGATCCAGCGCGTGGGCGCTGACGTCCACGCCGATGCGCCGCCCGCCCGGCCAGGCCCGGGCCGCCCAGGCCAGGCCGATGCCGCTGCCGCAGCCCACATCCAGGAAGACCGGCTCGGGCACCCCGGCCAGGTGCGGCAGCAGGACGGCCGACATGATGTCGGTCATCCCAAGGGTCCACCAGTGGCGCCCCTCGATGGCCTTGAGGCGCTCGTAGTACTCCTTGCTGTAGATGCGGACCGGATCGGTCACGTGGGCTCCCCGGGAGGTGACGGCCCGCCATTGTAGCCCGGCACGTGGGCGAACCGCGCGTCGTATCTCCCACCTGGTGCTCGCCCCGGGAACCGGCCACGTGCGGCTCTCCGCTTGCATTCCCCGCCGCTCCGTGTATGTTTGTCGCGTATCGGCGCCACGCCCCGGGGGGCTTCCTGCAACAGAACACGCCATGGGAGAGCGCGCAGCCGTCCGCTCCAGCCCGTCTCGAGTCGCTCGGCCTCGGAGCCATCGTCGCCCTGGGTGCGGCGCTGCGCCTGTCCTATCTGGGCGACCAGGCGCTCTGGTTTGACGAGGCGCTCTCCCTGGAGTACGCCCGCCTGCCCTTCTCCGAGCTCATGGCCCGCCTCTCGGTGGCCGACGTGAACACCCCGTTCTTCTATCTGCTCCTGAAGGGGATGACCCTCCTCGGTGACTCGGAGTTTCTCCTGCGGCTGCCGTCGGCGCTGGCGGGCATCCTCTGCCTCCCGGTGCTGCATGCCCTGGGACGGCGGCTGGGCGGCCCGGCGGTGGGGCTGCTGGCGGCGCTGCTCCTGGCCACCTCCAGCATCCACGTCCGCTACAGCCAGGAGGTGCGCCCGTACACTCTCATGGCCCTGGCGGCTGGGCTGGCCCTCTGGGGTCTGGCGCGGCTCCTCCAGCGCGGCGGCCACGACGGGTGGGGCTGGGCGACCTACGTCCTCGGAACCAGCCTGGCCCTCCACTGCCACAGCACCATGGTCCTGCTCCCGTTCCTGGCCAACGTGGCGGCGCTGGCCTGGTGGCTGGCGGGGGGCCGTGGCGACCGGCGCTTCCCGCTGCGCTGGGTGGGCGCCAACGCCGTGGTGGTGGTGCTGTGGAGCCCGGTCCTGGCCCTGGTGGCGCGCCACATCGTGGTGGTCCTCCGCACCACCTGGATGCACCGACCCGACGCCCACGCCGGGGCCGTGATGGTCTCGGAGACCTACGCCCCCGCCGCGGAGGGCTGGGGGATCACGGCGCTGTTCGTCCTGATGGCCGCCGCCGGCGTCTGGGCCTGGCGCCGGCGCCCGCTGGCGCTCCTCTTGACGCTGACCTTCGCCGCAGGCGTGCCGGCTCTCACGTTTCTCATCAGCTTCTGGCGGCCGATCATGCTCAGCCGCACCATCCTCTGGCCCACCCTCCCCTTCGCCATCCTGCTGGCGGCGGGATGCCTCGCCCTGCGCCCGCGGGTGCTGTCCGCGGCCGCGGTGATCTTCCTGGTGGCCGCCCAGGGGGTCGCTGTGGCGGACTACTTCGACACGGAGCGGCCCGAGCCGTGGGACGAGATCACCGGCCTCATCAGCCGGCACGTGGAGCCGGGTGACGCCATCGTGGTGCAGCCATGGACGGCGCGCATCCCGTTCCGCTATTACTTCCGCGCCCTGCCCGATTCCTTCACCCTCTTCGGGCTCCGGCTGGATCACCCTCACGACCGCGAGCGAGAGCCTGGTGTCCTGACACTGGACGACCTGCCGGCGCTGGCCGAGAGGCACGCGCGCGTGTGGCTGGTGCTGCGCAACCCGGGCTCACTGAGAGGCTGGACGGCGCGCGCTCCCCTGGAGCAGGCCTTCGACCTGGCCGCCCAGTGGCAGGCCCGGAACCTGGAGGCCGGCCTCTTCACACGGCGTCAGGTCGATCCAGATGCGGCGCCGCCGTAGCCTCAGCGGATGGCCAGGACGGGGCCCGCGCCCTCGGGACCTCAGCCCATCATCCGGCGCCAGTCGTCCAGGCTTCTGATGCGCAGGTGGGCGTTGGTGCGGCGCTGCTCTCCCATGGTGGAGCTGGGGGTGCTGGCGTAATGGTGGCCCGGCAGGAGCACAACGTCGTCGGGGAGCGTGGCCAGGCGCTGGGTCAGCGTCCGGTACATCTCGTCCGGATCCCCGCCGGGCAGGTCGACCCGGCCGCACCCCTGCACGAACAAGGTGTCGCCCGAAACCAGGAAGCGCCCGTCCACCAGGAAGCACTGGCTCCCGGGCGTGTGGCCAGGAGTGTGCAGCAGGCGCACCGGCACCTCCCCGGCCAGGACCACGTCGTCGCCGTCGTGTAGCTCCAGGTCGGTGGCCTCCAGCCCGGTCATGACGCGCACCCCCCGGGCCTCGGCCCGGTGAACGTGCACCGGCACGTCGAGGCGCTCCTTGAGGGCGGCCAGCCCCTGCACCCGGTGGCCGAACAGGTCACCGCCGATGTGGTCCGGGTGGTAGTGGGTGGCCAGCACGCCGGTGACCCTGAGACCCTCGGCCTCGGCCCGGGCCAGGATCCCGTCCACGTCCCAGGCGGGATCCACCACCAGGCACTCCCGCCGCTCGGCGTCGCCCACCAGGTAGACGAAGTTCACCATCTGGCCGGCGAAGGGGTCATCGGCGGCGAAATCGACCCCTGACAGGAGCTGGTGGACGACGACGCGGTCGTTCATGGCTGTCATCTTAGCCTGAAAGATGCTTGGATGAGGCGCCATGGAGAGCCTGTCCGGCTGGACTTCCCTGCCCAACCTGCACCCGCTGCTGGTCCACTTCCCGGTGGCGCTGCTGCCCGCCGCCCTCCTGCTGGATGCCATCGGCCTGGCGCGGCGCCGCGACGATGGGATGGACGGCGCCGCGGCCCTGCTCTACCTGCTGGCCGCGCTGGGGACCGGGGCGGCCTACCTGGCGGGAGAGTCGGCGGCCGACGGGCTGGTGGATGTCCCGGCGCGGGCCGAGCTGGCTCTATCCGCCCACAGCGACGCCGCGCTGCTGGCGCTGCGGGCGGTGCTGGTGGCGGTGGCGCTGCGCGTGTCGCTGGCAGTGCTGGGGCGCACCCGCACCGCCTCAGCCGCCCTGCTGCGCACCGGGCGCGGGATCTGCCTGCTGCTGGTCCTGGCGGCCACGGGCCTGGTGTGGCGGGCCGCCGACCGGGGCGGCGCGCTGGTCTACCGGCACGGGCTGGCGGTGGCGGCCGAGGGCGGCCCGGCCCGGGGCGGCGAAGAGGCTGCCGGAGCTGGCGCCTCCGCCGGTGAGGACGGGCCGGCCGAGACAGGCACAGGCGGCCCACTGGCTGATGCAAGCACGGTTGCGGCCGGTGCCCCCCAGGCTCGCATGCGGCACGGCGAGGACGGAAGCCTCGCCTGGACACCGCTGCCGGGCGACGGGACGTCCCTGGCCGAGATCCTCCGGGTGGTTGGCCCCATGGGAGAGGCCGCGGTGAGCTGGCAGCCGCCGTCCGACGGCGCCGGCGGCGCGGATGGCCTGGCCCTGCAGGTGCAGGGGCGCGCGCTGCTGCTCCTGCCCGGCACCTTCGGCGACGTGCAGATGGAGGCGACCCTGGTCGCGGACGGCTTCCAGGGGACCCTCGGCCTGGCCCACCACCTGCGCGAGGACGGCCGTGGTGGCGGACGCTTCACCGTCACCACCGGCGGCGAGGCCGCCCTCCTGGCCGGCGAGGGGAGCTCGGCCAGGACCCTCGACGCCAAGCCGGCCGCGCTGCCCGCCGGCAAG
Organism: Candidatus Polarisedimenticolia bacterium; assembly: GCA_041580435.1. Taxonomy (GTDB): domain Bacteria; phylum Acidobacteriota; class Polarisedimenticolia; order SMYD01; family SMYD01; genus JBFGDW01. The sequence continues at coordinate 17,194 of JBFGDW010000016.1, forward strand.
GTCCGCCTGGGGGTCTCCTCCGCCGGCCGCCATCTCAAGGGCTTCGTGAACGGCAAGACGGTGGTCCACGGCCACATCCCCCCCGACCCCGACGGCGCCTGCGGTCTGCTCCTGGACGGAGAGGGGACGGTGCGCGTCATGAGCGTGCGCGTCACGCCCCTCTCCTAGGCCGGCCGGTGGATCGACCCCGCGGGAAGGGCCCGGGGCGCGCGCGGGCCGAGCGGCGCCGCAGCTCGCGCTTCGCCCGGCGCGACTTCGACGCCCTCGGGGCGCTGCTGGACGGCGCCGTGGAGATCGTGCGCCGGTGGACCGCCGACGCCGCGGCGGCGCGGCGCCCCATCTTTCCTGAATTGCGCGGCGTGAACCTCCAGGAGCGGCTGCGGGAGCCGCTGCCGGAGCGGGGCCGCTCCGCCCGCAGCCTGCTGGCCCAGATCCGGCGCGATGTCCTCCCCTACCTGCGGGACAGCGGCCACCCGCGCTTCTTCGGCTACGTCCAGTCCCCCCCCTCCGCAGCCGGGTTGGCGGCCGATCTTCTGGCCTCGGCCCTGGGCCAGAACCTCACGGCCTGGCGCTCGGCCCCGGCCGCCACGGAGATGGAGCGGCTGGTGGTGGACTGGCTGCGCCAGATCGCCGGCCTGCCCGCGGGCGCCGGCGGGCTGCTCACCTCCGGTGGCTCGCTGGCCACCTTCACCGCGCTGGCCGCGGCCCGGGTCGCCAGGGCCCCCGCCGCCACGGTGCGCGGGGGCCTGGGCCAGCTCGGCGACCGCCTCATGACCCTGTACATGTCCGAGGAGGGGCACATGTCCATTCCCCGGGCGGCGCAGCTTCTCGGCCTGGGGACGGCAGCGGTGCGGATCATCCCCTGCGACGAGCGCTTCCGCATGGACGCCACGGCGCTGTCGGCGGCCATCGAGGCGGACCGGCGCCAGGGACACATCCCCTTCTGCGTGGTGGCCACGGCGGGCACGGTCAAGACCGGCGCCATCGACCCCCTGGCGCGGGTGGCGCGGGCGGCCGCCAAGCACGGGCTCTGGCTCCACGTGGACGCCGCCTACGGCGGCCCGCTGCGCCTGTCGACCCGCCACCGGGCGCTGCTGGCGGGGATGGAGGCGGCCGACTCGGTGACCCTGGATCCTCACAAGTGGCTGTACGCGCCCCTGGACGCCGGCTGTGTCCTGTTCCGCGACCCCGGCGCGCCCCGGGCGCTGTTCGCCACCAGCGGGGACTACGCCGCCGTGCTGGAAGAGGGGGAGCGGGAGTCGTACGCCTTCTTCGAGCACGGTCCGGAGCTGTCGCGGCGCTTCCGCGCCCTCAAGGTCTGGATGGTCCTCAAGTACCACGGGGTGGACCGGATCGGCCGGCGCATCGGCGAGGAGATGGAGCTGGCCCGGGCCCTGGCCAACCGGGTGCAGAACGAGGATGAGATGGAGCTGCTCGCCCCGGTGGAGACGAGCATCGTCTGCTTCCGCTACGTGCCGACGGCCATGCGCTTCGGCGCCGCCCTGGACGACGCCGCCCTGGACGATCTCAACCAGGAGCTGCTGCGGGACACCCAGCGGGCAGGGCAGGTCTACCTCTCCAACGCCCGGGTCGGCGGCCGCTTCGCCCTGCGGGCCTGCATCGTCAACTTCCGCACCGCGCGGTCCGACGTGGAGGCCACCGTGGACGAGATCCTGGCCCACGGCCGGCGTCTCGCCCGCGCCCGCGGCCTGGACGGCGCAACCTAGCCGGGATGGCGCACTGTCACCGCGGCAGGACGGTTGTCCTCCGGAACGGTGACGGCCAGGCGTTTCGGTCCGGATTGACCCCGATCCGGCCGCCCTCCCTCCGCGGCCCGGCGTGGCCCGTCCCTTGCAGTTCCCTCCGGGCGAGGCGCGGCCCGTCATCACCGCCGCACCGGAAGGGAGGCTCCATGGCCCGCTGCGACATCTGCCAGAACGAGTCGGATCACTGCTTCATCCTGCTCGTGGGCGGGCGCCCCGCGACCTACGACTCCCTGGAGTGCGCCGTGCACGCCCTGGCCCCCACCTGCGATTGCTGCTCCTGGCAGATCGCCGGCCCCGGGATCGAGCGGGATGGCTTCTTCTTCTGCTCCCCCTTCTGCGCCGACCAGGGGGATATCCCCTCCTTCGCCGCCATCGCCTGAGGCCCGGCCGGGGGCCTGACGCCCCGACTGTGACCTGGGTCCTTTACACGCAGGGGGCACCTGTCGTATAGGGCCCACAGCGGTCGATTTCCGGCCTGCGGCCCGCGGTTCCGTCAACCGCGAGGGGGAGGCGCACGATGGCCCTGCATCGAGCCCGTGTCGCGCGAGCGGCTCTTCTGGTGAGCGTCCTGGGCGCGTGGATCGCCCCGTCCCACGCGGGTGTTCACCTCTGGAGAATCAAGGAAGCCTTCAGCAGCGCCGATGGCACCATCCAGTTCGTGGAGATGGCGACCTGCTGCGGCTCCACCGTCGAGAATGCCATCGGCAACAAGACGCTGACCAGCAGCACCAACACATTCACCTTCCCGTCCAACGTGACCGGCTCCACGCTCAACAAGCACATCCTGCTGGCCACCGCGGGCTTCGCGGCGCTGCCCGGAGCGCCCACGCCGGATCACATCATTCCAGCCAACTTCTTCAGCACGGCCGGCGACACCCTGGCGTTCGCGCCGTACGACACCATGATCTTCACGGGCGCCCAGCTTCCCACCGACGGTGTCACGTCCCTCAACAAGGACCCCAACGACAACAGCGACACCCTGTTCACCGCCACCAACTCCCCGACGAACTACAGCAACCAGACCGGATCGGTGGTGGTGGTCTCCGGCCCGCCCGCCGTTCCTGACGGGACCGGAGGCACCACGCCGCTGCAGGTGACGCCCGATGCGGCCGACGGGTCGATCCTGACGCTCGCTTTCGATATCAGCGCCTGCACCAACGTCGACGACCATCACGTCGTCTATGGACAGGCCTCGGGCCTGCCGGCGGCCCCGGGCGGTACCTTCACCTTGCTGGGAGCCGTCTGCGCCATCGGCGCCGCGTCACCCTTCCAGTGGACCGGTGTGCCGGAGGCCGGGGATGGGAGCGGCATCCTCTGGTTCCTCGTGGTCACCACCGACTCGGGAGGGGTGGAAGGGTCGTGGGGCATGGATGGTTTACTGGCCGAGCGCCACGGTCCCGGCGCCGAGGGATCCTCCGGGATCTGCGCCACGACCAAGAGCGTGGCCAACGCCTGCGGGCGGCCGGCGCCGCCACCCTGATGGCGGCCTCAGGGAGCCTTGGCCCGCCCGCCTGAGTAGTGGATGCGGTGCTCCGGGCAGTAGCCGTCGGCCACCATGGCCGCGGCGCAGGTCTCGCACTCGGCGGACTTCTCCACGGCTGCCAGAAGCTGCCGGTACGCCTCGGCCAGCATCTCGTAGTCGGCCTTGTGGATCACCCGCCGCTCCCCCACCATCCCCACGCCGTGCTCGTCGCACCAGCCGATGGTCTGCATGGCAGCCCGGCAGGTGGGGCATGTGATGGAGTCCGGATCCACAAGCTTGGCCCGGGCGAGCTGGTAGGTGAGGGGGGACAGGTAGGCCAGGCCATGCACGAATCCCATGCGGTGCTCGGCGCAGAAGCCGCCCTCCTCCAGGGCCAGGCGGCAGGTCCCGCAGGTGAGACTCGGAGCGTGGAGGGGGTGGCCGTGGGCATCCAGGGCCTCGAACAGTTGAGGCGAGGCAATCTCCACGCCGGCCAGATATCCCACGCCCTGCTCCTCGCACCAGCCCCCCTCCCGTCGCTGGGCCGCGCAGGGTTCCCGGGCGGCCGAACTCCCCTTTTCACGGGCAGACGGCCCGGCCGGCGCAACTACGAGAATCAGCACGCCCGCCGCCAGCAGTCCCAGCGTTCCAGGACCAGCACGCCTGTCCAGTTGCATTCGCGGTCTTCGCACTCGCCCATCATAGTCCCCCGCCCCCCGGCCACGCTCCGTCGGTGTCGCATCGCGCCGGTCCCACGGCCGCTTCACCCGCCTGCCCTCCCCGGTGTAGACTCCCCTCACCATCCGGACATCCCGGAAACCGGGGCCAGCGAGACTCGCGTTGTCCCAGCCCATCATCCAGTTCGGCGAGGAGTTCGAACTCGACCTGCGGGCGTTCGAGCTGCGCCGCTCCGGTCGCCCCCTCCGCCTCGAGCGCATCCCCATGGAGATTCTGATCCTCCTGGTGGAGAACCGGCCCGGGCTGGTCTCCAGGGAGGAGATCGCGGCCAGGATCTGGGGCAAGGATGTCTTCGTCGACACCGACAACAGCATCAACGGAGCCATCCGCAAGATCCGGCGCGTGCTGCGGGACGACCCTGACAACCCCAGGTTCATCGGCACCGTGACCGGGAAGGGGTACCGGTTCATTGCCCCGGTGGAGGGCGCACCTCCCCGGGAATTACCGCAGGCGGCCCACTCGGGCGAGACGCCGCGAGGGAGCACCCGGCGCCCGGGGCTCATGCTCGGCGGCCTGCTCCTGATCCTGGCCGCGGGTCTGGCCGCCGGTTACGTCGGGTGGTCGCGGGGCCCGGCCGGCACGCCGCCGGCCGAGCGCCGGATCATGCTGGCCGTCCTCCCCTTCGACAACTTGACCGGCGATCCGGGCCAGGACTACTTCAGCGACGGCCTCACCGAGGAAATGATCGGGCGCCTGGGCAACCTCGCTCCCCGGCAGCTTGGCGTCATCGCGCGCACCTCGGCCATGCGCTACAAACAGGCCGGCGCGACGCTGGATGCCCTGGGGCGTGATCTCAAGGTCCAGTACGTGCTGGAAGGAAGCGTGCGCCGCGACGGTGGGCGCCTCCGGATCACCGCCCAGCTCATCGAGGTGGAAGGGCAGACCCATTTATGGGCGCGGCAGTACGACCGCGAGCCCGCCGGCATCCTGGCCATCCAGTCGGAGATCGCCCAGGCCATCGCCGATGAGATCCAACTCACCTTCGGCGAGGCTCGCATGCTGCCCGTGCAGGCTGCCGCCCTCTCTCCCCGGGCCGTGGAGGCCTACGACCATTATCTCAAAGGGCGACACTACTTGAACAAGCGAACTCGAGAGGGGTTCGAGCAGGCCATCGTGGAGTTTCAGCGGGCCATCGCCCGGGACCCTGTCGACGGCCGCGCTCATGCAGGGCTCGCCGACGCCTACGCCCTGCTGGGCACGTACGGCTACGCGCCGCAGGCCGAGGTCATGCCCAGGGCGCGCGAGGCGGCCCTCG